>JALYWZ010000080.1 GCA_030852505.1 Myxococcota bacterium
TCGCCGATCAGCTGCTGGCGCACGGCATCGTGCCGGAGCCGCGCCGCTCCGCCCTGCGCCACTCCGCCCTGCGCGACGTCGTGGCGCCTTGTCTGCACTCACTCCGCGACGGGCACTGGCAAAATCGCGATCTGTTCGGCAGGCTCGATAGCCGCGCGGAGCGCGTGGCTTAGAGCGACAAACGGTTAGGAATCTGTCGAGATTGGCGGAAAACGCGGACGAAAAGCGTGAGCGCGTGGGGAGGGGCCCCGACGAATTCACTTTGGCGGGGAGGGGCGGCGCGTGCCGCCCCTGAGAACAGGGCTAGAACGCCGAGCAGTCAAACTGATCGGCGTTCTACAGCAACCAACCGAGCTGCACGCCGAAGCTCGGGAGCGGCTGGCGCGCCACGGTCTCGAGCGTGTCCCGCACCTTCCGGTCGAGCGGCGCCACGTAGCGCTCGATTGCGACCTCGGGAAGGCCTTCGACGGTGGTCTCGAACTCGATGTCACTCGGGGCGATCGGGATCTGCGCTCCGATGAACAGGCCCACGCTGAAGCCGCTCTTCGCAGTGTGGAAGTAACCGATCTGCGGGGTCAATATCAGCGTGCGCACGCGGCCGTCGGCCTGGTATTCGATCAGGTCCGGGATGCCGAGGTCGGGATACTCGTTGGCGAGGCTCGAGGCGTTGACGCTGTCCTTGATGGTGCCCTTGACGGTTTCGTAGCCGACGCCGGCGCCGAAGTAGAAGCCGCCGCCGAACGGATAGATGCGCCCGTAGATGTCGTATTCCTGATAGCTGAGCTTGGCCTCACCGTAGATGCTCAAGCGGATCGCCGGAATCACCCCGATGTTGAGCCCCGCACCGAAGTACTTGGTGAGCTTCATCGTCCCGCCGAAATGGATCAGGTTCGGCATCCCGACGCCGATCACGGGTCCGATCCGGAACGGCCCGAGCAGGCCGTCGGAGTCGTCCCTCTTGCGGTCGCCGTGCTCCGCTTGCGGGACACTCCAGTCCGTCGCCGGTGCCGGCTGCGGTTCGGGTTCGTAAGCCGGAGGCGCGACACTTGCGGAGGGTGGTAGCGGAGGCGGTGGCGATGGAGTTGGCGGTGGCGCTGCCTGTGCTGACGGGTTCGGGAATGAGCCAGTCGCAGGCTCACTCGGGAAAGCACCCGTCGGCGGTGTTCCGGGCGGAACAGACGGTTCGACCGGTGCGGCGCTCGGCGCCGGTTCGTACGGCGGCGGCGCTGGTGGAGGCTCCGTCGGGGCCTCGCTTTGCGCTGACACGTTGGCCGAGGCCAACGCGCTCACGAACGACATCGGCAGGAACGCTCGCGCGAAACTCGATCGCATCAGACCTCGCTGGGACACATCCCGCTTGTTCAAGAACGCGAAACGTTAGCATTCCGCGCGTCGGGTTGGTGAGCGAGGTTTTTGGAGGGTGATCTCCTAGCCTACTGGGCCGAGCTTGCCTGCTCGAGAAAGCGCCGGAGCTCCCGGGCGCCGACGGCCCCGGCTTGTTGCCGCACCTGCTTACCGCCGTCGAAAACGATGAAGTTCGGGATTCCGCGCACGCCGAAGCGCGCCGCGAGCTCGGGGTGCTGCTCGGTGTCGACCTTGAGCACGACGGCTTTGCCCGCCATGTCCTCTGCAACGCGCTTCACCTCCGGAGCCACGGCGCGGCAGGGACCGCACCACGCGGCCCAAAAATCGACGAGCACGGGCACCTTGGCGGTCCGCGTGATCTCCTCGAAGTCTTGCGGATCGACGTCGAGCGGGACACCGAGCGGCGCGAGCGCGGCCTTGCACGAGCCGCAGCGACCGGTGTCGGCCAGGTGCCGGCCTGGGATTCGGTTCGGAGTGCCACAGGCCGGGCAGGCGCGAATCATGGGCGCCAAGCTGAGCACGCCTGCTCGGCCGTCAAGGGGAGGGCGGCCCCGCTATGCGGTCAGGCGTTCGAAGGCTTCCTGCAACACGTCTTCGTCGTGCGGGCGAACCACGCGAGCGACCTCGCGACCGTCGCGAAGAAATACCAGCGTTGGCCAGAGCTTGACGCCGAAGGAGCGGCCGAGCGGCTTGCCCTTGCCGTCCTCCACCCAGACGCGCCGCACCCCGGCGTGCTCGGAGAAGGCGCGATCGATCAACGGCTTTGCGGCCGCGCAGATCCCGCACCACCCCGTGCCGAATTCGAGAACGAGCGGGCCCTGGCTCGCGTCCACTTGGGCTCGATCGAGCTCCGCATCCTCGGTGGTCATCGCCAATTCGTACTCCTCGCGCCCCGTCGCTGCCATGCGCCTTTTAGCGGCCCTCAGCGACGTTTTGCGAAACGCTTTTCGAGCTCGCGCCGGCGGGCGAGGATCCGCTGCGTCAGCTTCGGCACGGACTTCAGCGCGATCCAGCGGCCGCGGCGCTGGCGATGACCGCAGGTCGCGCGCCGATCCATGTCGAGCCCCTGGTATCCGGGCAGCCAGTGGATCGCGAGCCGCGAGCCGACCTTGCGACCGCAATAGTCCCGCCAAGTCGCGAGCGTCTTGGCCGTCTCGCTCAGGTTGTACTTCCACTCGAGCAGGCTCGACTTGAGCGCAACGCACTCGGCTCCTTCCGGCTGCTCCCGGCAAACCCGGTAGTTGCTGGGCATGATCTGCCCGAGCCCGAGCGCACCGGTGCGCGGGTTCACCGCCTCCGGCTTCCAACCACTCTCGTGGCGCACCACGGCCACGATCGTGAACGGGTCCAGATCGTGCTCGATGGCGAGCGCGCGCACGTGTGCGCTGGCTTCCTGCGCGTGCTCGAACTTCGGCGCCACGAACTCGAGCGCCGCGAGGACGGCCGCGAGCGAACGAATCACCGCCCAACGCTAACACCGGAGCCAGAGCCGGCACGCTTCTGCGCTGGGGCTTCAGTTCTTCACTGAGAAAGTACCCTGGAGAGTGAGCTCGGCGCGGTTCGGGCCGACGAGCACGGAGTATTCCCCGGGATCGATCAGGTATTCGCCGTTCTCGTCCCCCTCCCAGTGCCTCAGGTCCTGAATGCGCAAGGGGATGGTTACGCGCTGTGTCTCGTTTGCGTCGAGCTCCACTCGCGCGAAGCCCTTGAGCTCCTTCGGGGCCCGCTCGCCCGTGACCTCCGCGGGCTTCGGCGGCCCCTGCACGAACAGCATCACGACCTCGGATCCTGCCACGCTGCCCGTGTTCTCGACCTCGACGCTGACGTCGAGCACGGAATCCGGAGCCACCTCCGCACAGGGCAGCTCGAGGCCCGAGTACTCGAACGTGGTGTAGCTGAGGCCATGCCCGAAGGGGAAAACCGGCGTGATGGGCTCGATGCCCGCCGCTTCGAGCGCGTCGTACAGCCGGTAGCCGAAGAAATAGTCCATGAACGCCATCGTCGAGCCGCCCTGGAACGGCGGTAGATCCGCCTGCTCGACCCAGGTGAACGGTAGTTTGCCGCTGAAGGTTTCGTCGCCGAACAAGAGCTTGCCAAAGGCGAGGCCAGCGCGTTGCCCTGCGTACCCGGCCCAGATCGTCGCCTGCTTCTGGTTCGAGTGAGAGAGCCAGGGTAGGTTCACCATCGACCCCGACTCGACGAAGATCGCCGTCGGTTGGTCGAGGTCCAGGATCGAGCGGACGAGCTCGGCCTGCCCATCGGGAAGCTCGAGCGTCATTCGATCGCCGCGCGAGGAGATGGTCCACTCTTCGCCCTCGTCCCCTGCGTGCAGCCCCACGACGACCACGATCAAATCGGCACCTTCGGCCGCTTCGATCGAGTCGCCCATCACCACGTCGTCGACGCCGTGGCTGGCCGCGACCCTGCCGATCCCTTCGAACGGGCCGACCGACGACGCCGGATCGTTGTTCACCCGGCCTTGGCCGCGATCCCCGAGGTTCACGTCCGACGCGAAACGCAGGGCGGTGCCCGTCACGGGCGGTTGAGCTTCGGCGACTAACTCGAGAGCGCGCTCCGGGCCAATCACCGCGATCCGGCGCGGCTTGGCGACTGGCAGGACTCTCGCGTCGCCGAGGCCATTGGTGAGCAGCACCGCGGACTTGATTTCGGCTTCTTCGGCCAGGTCGACGTGGGCCTCGTTGTGGGTCAGCGCACGCGTGCTCGGATCCAGCGCCGTCGTCGGTTCCCCGAGCCCGTACGGCCCATCGGTGTATTGGTTGCCGAAGCGAAACTTTTGCTCCAGCACCCGGCCCGCCGCGCGATCGATGTCCGATTGGGCGATCCGACCCTGGGCGAGCGACGCCTCCAAACGGTCGAAGTGCAGCGCCCACGGCAGCTCGACGTCGAGTCCTGCGTTCAGAGCCTCGACGGCCAGGTTCGACGCCTGCGCGGTGTCGAGAGGGTTCTGGGCGCCCGGCATGGCCCAGAGATCGCTGATCACGACGCCCCGAAATCCGAAGTCCGTGCGCAAGACCTCCGTGAGCAGGTGCTCGTTCTGGGTCGACTTCTGGCCGTTCACCAGGTTGTACGCAGCGACCACGCAGCCAACCCCACCTTCGCGGACCGCCATCTCGAATTGCCGGCCGTACACCTCGCGTAAGGCCTGTTCTTGGACCGCGGCGTTCAGGCCGGCCCGGTTGTTCTCGATGTTGCTGGCGGCGAAGCTGACGGCGCAGGACAAGACGTGTTGCTGCGCGCCGGCGATGAAGGCCGAGGCCATGCGACCCACATGGAAGGTGTCTTCACCGTAGCTGGCCTGGGACTGGCCCCAGTAAGGGTGGTTGAGGACATTGAGGGTCGGCGCGCGCAGCACGGTGTTCAGCGAGGCCATGGTCTCGTCGCCGTGAGCCTGGCCAATCCGAAATTCGAGGTCCACGTCCCACGACGCGCCGCGCACCGACTGCGCGGGGAAGGCAGTCGAGTACTCCGCTCCGTTCGGCGCGCGATTGTCCTGGTCCTCGACCAGATTGACGCCACGGCCGCCGTCGCGAAACCGCGACCCGCGCAGGGTCTTGCCGTCCCCCGAGTCAGCGTCTCGGCTGCGAGCGACGTCGCGGTACACCGCCCCCGTGCGGTTCGGTGGGTTCGGGAGCCCGGTGAGTTGCAAGAGCTTGCTCTCGAGCGGCATGCTCTCGAGCGTCGATTGGACCGCGGACAGCACGGCCTCGTCCGGCTCGTAACCAGGTTGCGTCGGACCAGCAGGCAAAGAGCTTCGACACAGCCCCTGGTCGCTCTTGCTCCCGGAGCCGGCCCCGCCCAGGGAGCTCACGGAGCCGCCTGAACCGGCCGAGCTCCTCGATCCTCCCGAGTCAGCGGAGCCGCCGCGCTCGGGATTCGGGTCGGCGCCGTCTGGATCGTGGGAAGACGTCTTCCCGCAGCCCACCGTCGAAAACACCAGTGCTGCCGCCCAACAATGTCCGCGCCTCGCCATCGCCCGATTCTATGTCTCGGACTTCCGAGCCAGATCGGGAAATCGACACTCGCTATTTCGCCGCCCGCTGCTCCAGGTTCTCACAGCCGATTTCGGTGCCCGCGGAGCACGCTTGTTCGAACAGCGTCCGAGCCTTTTCCTGGTCCGGCGCGACGCCGCGGCCGAAGTGATAGAGCGCCCCCAGGTTCGAGCAGCCGAGTCCGGAGCCTCCGTCGCAAGCGCGCTCGTACGCGTTGCGGGCGGCGCTGAGGTCTCGCGGGACGCCCGCGCCCTGTTCGTGCATCACGCCGAGGTTGTTGCAGCCGTCGGCGCTGCCCGAGCCGCAGGCATTGCTGAAGAAGGCGACGGCCGTGAACGGATCCGGCGGCACCTCGCGCCCGGTTCGGTAAAGCACACCGAGCGCGTTGCAAGCTTCGGAATCTCCGCGGCCGCAGGCTGCCTGGTACTGGCCGGCAGCGCCGGTCTCTCTCGTGGCAACCAGCGCTTGCGTGCTGGTGTGTGCGGGTGGCTTCGGTGCGCGCGTCGCGAGCAGGAGCGCGATGGCGGCGGCTGTTGCGCCGAGCGCGATGCCCGTCGTCAATCGACGCCCGTGAGCGCCACTTTCACTGACGCCGGACTCTGGAAGCCGTGGGAGAGGCGCTCGATCGCGCAGCCCCGGAAGTCGGATGGTCTCGAACATGGTGGCTTCGAATAAGCACAGCGCGTGCCGCGCTCGGGCCTCGAGGAAAACCGCCGAATTCGGAGTGATCCAGCGCACCGCGCGCACTGTCGATCGCGTTCGTGGGATGGCGCGATCCCGGATCCGGGACCAGCCACGGTGAACGGCCGTCAGGCTCGGATCGGCAAGCGGATGCGCGCTGCGGCGCCTGGTTGATCCACGCGCGACTGCAGCGTGATCTCGCCACCGTGGGCTTCCGCGATCTGCCGAGCCAGCACGAGACCGATCCCGGTGCCGCCCGGCTTGGTCGTGAAGAACGGAACGAAAAGGTTGTTGGTGTCGCGCACACCGGGTCCGTCGTCCTCGACCGTCACGAGCAGGTTGTTTCCGGCCACGCTCCAGGCGATGCGAACGCCCCCGCCCTCGGGCAGGCTCGCGTCCGCCGCGTTCTTCACCAGATTGATCAGCAGCTGATCGAGCTGATCGGCGTCGCCCAACAACGTCAGCGCCGGACCGGGCGAGATCGCGACGCTGAGCCGCTGCTCGAGCGCCGCCACGCGCCCGATCCAGGGCTCGACCTCGACTCGCCCGAGCACGGGCGGGGGGAGGCGGGCGAGCTTCGAATAGGCGGAAAGAAAGCGTCCCAGGCTCTCGGCGCGGCGCTCGATGATCGCCAGGCCGTCCTTGAGATCGACGTCTACGTCGTCGGGGCGGGGTGTGCGATCGAGCAGGGTTCGGAGGTTTTCCGAGAGCGAGCGGATCGGCGCGAGCGAATTGTTGATCTCGTGCCCCATCACGACGATCAGCCGCTTCCAGGCCTCTCGCTCCTGCTCGCGCAGCGCGTGGCTGACGTCGGGTAGCACGATCAGCGAGTGGGGCTCGCCCGCCATCCGGAAAGACCCGCGCCGCAGCTCCCAGGGCCCGCTGCCGAGCAGGGGCAGGTCCTTGACGATCCGGCGCGCGTTGCCGGACAGCAGCTCGGCGACGCCCAGATCGCTCGCGGTGCGGTCGAGCAGCTCTTGCTGGCGCAGGTTCAGCACACGCTCAGCGGCTTCGTTGGCGAGCTTCAGCTTTCCGCCTTCGTCGAAGGCGAGCACGATGACCTCGAGCTCGGACAGCACCTTGCGCAGCAGCGTCCAGGCCTCGAGCTCGCCCAGGCGGTGCTTTCGCAGCGTGTCGCCGAGCTCGTTCAGCTCCGAGAGCACGCCGCCGAACACGCGATCGCCCGGGCGCGGCGTGGCGCGCACCGAAAAGTCTCCCAGGCGGTAGGCCGCGAGCACGCTGGAAATACTGCGCATGCGCCGGATCAACGCGCGCTCGGTGCGCACCGCGAGCACGGCCGCGGCCACGGCGAAGACGCCGAGCAGGATCAGCGTCGTGTTCATGCTCACTCCTGAACGCGGATCCCGAGCGCTTGTAGCCGGCGGTAGAGGGCGCTGCGGGAGAGGCCGAGCTGCTCGGCGGCCTCGACCACGTTGCCGGCCGTTCGCGCCAGGGCTTTTCGGATCAGGTGGGCCTCGGCATCGACCAGCGTCATGCGCTCGAGCTCTGCCGAACCGCTCGAGAGCCGCGACAAGTTCAGGTCGCGCGCTTCGATCACGCTGCCTTCCGCCAGCACCACGGCGCGCTCCACCACGTGTTCGAGCTCGCGCACGTTGCCCGGCCAGGAGTGCGCGAGCAGCACCGCCGCCGCGTCGTCGCTGAAGCCGCGGATCGCTTTTTTGTAGCGGCCGGCCTTGGCGGCCAGAAAGTGCTCGGCCAGCGCGGCCACGTCTTCCCGGCGGTCGCGCAGGGGCGGCAGGTGGATCTCGACCGTGTTCAGCCGGTACAGGAGGTCCTCGCGGAACGCCCCGCGCTGCACCTCTTGCGCGATATCCGCGTTCGTCGCCGAGAGCACGCGCACCTCGGCCCGCCGTGTGCGCGACGAGCCCACCGGCTGAAATTCTCCGCTTTGCAGCACGCGCAGCAGCTTGGCTTGCTGGCCCTGCGGCATCGTTCCGATCTCGTCGAGGAACAACGTGCCGCCGTCGGCGAGCTCGAAGCAGCCGACACGATCCGACTTGGCGTCGGTGAAGGCGCCTTTCACGTGGCCGAACAGCTCGCTCTCGAACACACCGTCCGCCAGCGCGCCCGCGTTGACGGGCACGAACGCGTGCCCCGCGCGCGGCGACGCGGCGTGGATCCAGCGCGCGACCACGTCTTTTCCGGTGCCGTGCTCGCCCGTGATCAACACGCTCGCGTCCGAGCCCGCGACACGCTCCATGAGCTGCCGCACCTGCGCCATCGCTCGCGAGCTCGAGAGCAGAAGCGGCAGGCCACGCTCGTGCTCGCGTACGGCTTGCGCTTGCAGCCGCTCCGCTTGCTTGACCGAGCTCCGGAGCTTGAGCTGGACCTCGATCTGCGAGAGCAACCGCTGGTTGTCCCACGGCTTCTCGACGTAGTCGCTGGCGCCGCGCTTCACGGCCTCCACCGCGCCCGCGACCGTGCCCCAGGCCGTCATCACCACGATCGGCAAATCCGGCGACAGCGCGCGCACGCGGCTCACGAGGTCGAGCCCCTCCTTGCCGGAGGTCGTGTCCCGCGCGTAGTTCATGTCGAGCAGCGCCAGATCGATGTCCTCGCTCGCCAGCGTGGCCTCGACGCCGGCGGGAGACGACGCTTGAACGACGGAGTAGCCGTTGCCCTTGAGCAACAAGCGCAGCGCGTCGCGGACGTCGTTCTGATCGTCGGCGACCAGGATCCGCGGTGCCTCGCGCTTGCCCGTCACGGTCGCCTCAAGGCGGCCGCCGGTGAAATGCGCACTGCGCGCCAGGCGGGGAAAAAGCAGGCGAGCCCCGCGGACACCAACAACACGAGCGGCGCTGTCGCGAACCAGGTCGCGTGAAAGGTCAGCGCGTTCGGCACGAAGCTCGAGAGCGCTTGCCCCGCGGCGAGCCCGAAGGTCCAGCCGAGCGCCACGCCGATCGCGACCGTCGATAACCCCGACCTGACGATCGACCAGCAGACGGAGAGCGGGGGAGAGCCGAGCGCCATGCGAATACCGATTTCGCGCGTGCGCTGCTGCGTCAAGTGCGAAGCGAGACCGTAGGTGCCGAGCGTGGCCAGGAACAGCGCCGTGGCCGAGAATACGGCCAGCAAGAAGGTCGCGAGCGAGCGGCCAATCGCATACCAGGTGACTCCCGCTTCGAGCGGCCAGGTCTCGACCACGGGCACGTCGGGATCCACCGACGAGACCAGCTTCTGAAAGTCGAAGCGGAGCCGCTCCGGCTCGCTGGTCTTCACGAGCACCCGCATGCTCTGAAAGGGGCTCTGCGCGTACGGCAAGTAGCCTTCGATGCGCGTGCTCCTGCCGAGCCCGGGACGCTGGATGTCTCCGACCACGCCCACGACTTCCCGCGTGACCTTCTCGTTGTCGAGCCGAACCCGCCGCCCGAGCGCGTGCCCGCCGAAGTAGCGGTCTTCGGCGCTCTTGCTCACGATCAGCACCGGCGAGCCCGTTGCGTCGGAGGCGCTGAAATCACGCCCCGAGAGCAGCGGGATGCGGAGCGTGCGGAAGTATCCGGGCGAGACGCGGTCGTGCTGCTCGAACATCGGCTTCGGCTCGGAGCCCTGTCCCTCGATCTCGAAGTAGATGGCCTCGAAGTCGTGGGGCGGCGCGCTGTTGTTGATGGCCGCGGCCTCGACGTACGGAAGCGCCGAAATTTTCTCGATGACCCGGTCGTAGAACGCCGAGACCCGGACCGGATCGAGGTACTCGTTCTTGGACGCCAACACCGCGCCGACGACGACGTTCTTCGGCTCGAAGCCGAGCGGAGCCTCGAGCTGACGCACGAGGGCTTCGATCGACAGCCCGGTGCAGAGCACCAAGGCTTGCGCGATCGCGATCTGCGCCACGGCGAGCGCGCTCCGCATGCGTTTCTGCGAGGCGCCGGGGGAGGCGGCTGCAGCGCTCTCCTTCAGCACCGGCGCAAGCTCGAGCCGCGTCGCCGACAAGGCCGGGGGTGCCCCGAACGACAGCCCTGCCAGCAAGCTCACGAGCAGAGAGGCCGCGAGCGTGGAAAGCTCGAGCTTCACCGGGATCCCGAGCAGGGCCAGGTCCGTGGCAGTGAGCTCGTAGAAGAGCCCGAGCAGGTTGTGCGCGACCAGCGCGGCGAGCGGGACCGAAAGCGCGTACAACAGCACCGCTTCGGTCAAGAGTTGACGCACCAGTGTCAGGCGCGAGGCTCCGAGCGCTGCACGCAGGGAAAGCTCGCCGCGCCGCGTGAGGTTGTGCGACATCAAGAGGCTCGCGAGGTTCGAGCACACCAGCAAGAACACGAGGCCAACGGCCGCGAACAGCGCCCAGATGAACTCGCGCGAGGTGCGAACCGCCTCGGTGTGCAGGCTCTCGAGCCGCACGCCGATCCGGTGCGTCGGGTGCGCGGCGGTGATGCCGGCGGCGATCGCGCTGAGGTCCGCCTGCGCGCGGGCCTCGCTGATGCCGGGCTTGCGGCGCACGATCACGTTGAACTCGTGGCGGTCGCGGGCCTCGCGGATCTCCGCCGCGTACTCGAGCGGCCCGACCGACAGCGGCACCCACAGGTTGGAGCGCATCTGCCCCGGAATACCGAACGCGAAATCCTCGGGCGTGACGCCGACGACGGTGTACGGCGTGCCGTCGAGCTCGATCGTGCCGCCGACGAGGTTCGGATCGGCGCCGAACGCATCACGCCACAATGTCTCGCTGATCACCACCACGCGCGGGCCGCCCGGCGTGTCGTCCTCTTTCGTGAGCAGCCGGCCGCGCAGGGCGCGGGTCACGCCGAGAGTCCCGAAAAAGTCGCCTACGACGTGATCGCCGGACACACCGACCGCGTGTCTATCGGGCAAGGAGAGGGCGAATAGCCAAGAGCGCAGGCCCGCCAGGTGACTCAGCGTGCGGGTCCG
>JALYWZ010000523.1 GCA_030852505.1 Myxococcota bacterium
CCCTCCGCGCGCGCAGCCGCTGCACGACGCCCGGCACCGCGATGGTCGCGATGATGGCGATCAGCACGACCACCACCATCAGCTCGATCAGAGTGAAGCCGCGCGAGGCAATGCGACGGCGCAGGAGTCGGGATGGCGCGGACACGGGGGCGAGAGGCCTTCCAGCAAGGGCCGTGCCGAGCGTTCCGAAAAGACGGGCCGAAATTAGCGACGGATCCGGGCAGGTGCGAGCGGTGTCCACGGTAAGGATTGCAGCGCTCCGCAAGCATTGCAGGGTTGGTACGAGCGGCTCCGGGGTGCGCTGCTGTGGGCGCTCGCCGCCTGCGCGACGCGACAAACCGGGGTAAGGTGCGCCGCCACTCGCCATGACGACCCGAATTCCCAACGGTTTCGCAGTGTATCTCGCGGCCCTGCTCGTACTCCCCGCGTGCCGCAAAAAGGAGAGTGCGAACGAGGGCAGCGCGCCGCCACCGCCTCCGGTGGTGAGCTCTCAGCCCGGCGTCTGCGCATCCGGCGGCGGTACCGTCAAAGACGCCGTCAGCGCCGGCTACTTTCCGCGCACCGCGGGCGAGTACTGCATCGATCCGAACGCCGAGGCGAAGACCTTCGGGGAAGGGGCGGCGGCGCCGCTCGACGGCGTGTGCGACCTGTTCGACGGCGAGTGCGAGATCTACAAGAGCTTCGGGCTCAAGCGCGTCGTGACCGTCCAGTACGTGGACGGCAAGGGCTCACCGGGCACGGTGAGCGTGACGCTGTCGCGCTTTGCGTCTCCGGAGGCCGCCTACGGCTTCTTCACGAAGCGCGTGGTCGCCGACGCCGATCCGCTCGAAGCCGCGCCGGCCCCGCTCGAGGCGGGTGGCGCGGGCGCGCTCGGAACCGGCATGGCTTACGTGTGGAGAGGTGCGATGGTCGCCGAGCTCCGCTACGTCCACGAGCTGGAGTCGCCCGAGCAGATCAAGCAAAGCGGCTCGCGCATCTTGCCCGTGATCGCCAAGGGCCTCGGATCGCAGCTGCCTGGAGACACCTACGACCTGCCATCGGTCGCGCGCTTGCCGAAAGAGGGCCTGATCCCGTCCGGCATCACGTACGAGTACCGCGACCTGCTCGGCGTCTCCGGCGCCGGCCGCGGCGCTGTCGGTTACTACAAGGACGGCGCGCGTCGCTACCGCGTGTTCGCGAGCGTTCGCCCCGACGAAGATTCGGCCAAGGACGTGTCCAAGACGCTGAAGAAGCTCGAGGGCGCGCACGGCTTCAAGGATTCACCGATCGATGCGATCGCGCTCGGGCTGCGCGAGGGCGAAGGGGAGCCCAAGATCGAGTGGGTGGTCGGACGCAGTGGCAACACGGTGGTCGGTGTGGGTGACGAGGTGTTCGCGCTCGGCAAGGGCTCGGATGCCGAGGTTCCGCGGCTGAGCCAGGCCGAAAAGATGCAGAAGGTCCAATCGCTGTTGGCGGCTTCGAACAAGGCCGCCCCGGCTCCGGGACCGAGCGCGGCGCCGAGCGCAACCAAGTAGCCGCGGTCGTCGTCGGCGGCGATCCGAGGTAAACCAAAGCTCGTGGATTTCGAGCTGCCCGAGTCCCATCGACTGCTGCGTTCCACCGTCCGAGAGTTCGCCGAGCGTGAGGTTCGCCCGCGCGCGAAAGACTGGGACAAGGAAGAGCGCTTCCCGCACGAGATCGTGCCGCGCCTGGCCGAACTCGGCCTGCTCGGGATCAAAATCCCGGAAGAGTACGGGGGCGCGGGGCTCGACATGCTCGCGTACGCGGTCTGCGTGGAAGAGATCGCGCGCGTCGACGGCTCGCTCGCGCTGACGGTCGCGAGCCACAACGGGCTCGGCACGGGCCACGTGGTCGCGGTCGGCACGGAGGAGCAGAAGCAGCGCTACTTGAGCCGCGCCAGCCGTGGCGAGTGGCTCGCGGCCTGGGCGCTCACCGAGCCCGGCTCCGGCTCCGACGCCGCTGGCCTTTCCACGACGGCGCGCCGTGACGGCGACGACTGGGTGATCTCCGGCACGAAGATGTTCATCACCCAGGGCTCGGTCGGCGGCTTCTGCGTGGTGCTGGCTCGAACCGCCTTCGATGTCCCGCCCCAGCAGGGCATCACGGCGTTCCTGGTCGAGACCGACACGCCCGGTTATTCGGTCGGGAAGAAGCTCGAGAAGTACGGCTGCCGCTCGAGCGACACCGTCGAGCTCGTGCTCGAGAACGTGCGCGTGCCGGACAGCCAGCGGCTCGGTCAGGTAAACCAGGGCTTCCGCGACACGATGCGGATCCTCGACTCGGGGCGGGTGTCGATCGCGGCCATGGCGCTCGGGCTCGGCCGCGGCGCGCTGCAGATGGCCATCCAGTACGCCAAGGATCGCGCCGCCTTCGGCAAGCCGATCGCCGAATTTCAGGCCGTGCAATGGCTGCTGGCCGACGCGCACAAGGATCTGGAGGCGGCCGCGCTGCTCACCTACCGCGCCGCCTGGCTCGCGGATCGCGGCGAGCGTTACACGGCCGAGGCCTCGATTGCCAAGCTCTTCGCGAGCGAGGTCGCGACGCGGATCTGCAACGACGCGCTGCAGATCCACGGCGGCTACGGCTTCACGCGCGAGTTCGAGATCGAGCGCCACCTGCGCGACGCCAAGCTCTGCGAAATCGGCGAAGGCACGAGCCAGGTTCAGCGCATGGTGATCGCCAAGCACCTCTTGCGCGACTGACGAGGGCTAATTCGCGTCTGCCCAGGCGCGTATTCTTCGTTTGTCTTCGTCGCTGAGCGCGGCTTCGGGATGCAGGGGAACGTAAATGCTCATCGGCATCTCGCCGGTTTCGACCTGCTCGGCGATCTCTCGCCGGACCTTGGCCTGGGTCTTTTCCGAGAGCCCCTCGAAGCTCGAAAAGTTCAGGTGCTCGCGGCCTTCGCTCACGTCGTGGGCCACGAGCCACATCATTGGCGCGACGTGGCTGTACCAGGGCCAGCGCGTCTCGTTCGAATGGCAGTCGTAACAAGATCGCTCGAAAATCCGCTGCACCTCGGCGGGGGCCTGGATCTCGGCGGTGACGGCAGGGTTTTCGTGACTGCAGCGCAGGAGCTGCGCGGCGACCAGCGCGACGGCGCTGCTTCGCAGGATTTTCGAGGCGCGGGCCATCAGCGCGCCACGAGCGTGAACCCCACGCCCCTCAGCAGCTCGGCTTCTTCGTCCAGGTCGGCCCGCGTGAGCGGGTGTTCGTCGAGCCAGCCGCTCGGGAAAGCGAGCTCGATGCTGCTCTTGCCGGCGCCCAGGCGGAGCTCGGGCAGCGGCTCGGCGCTGCGGCTGTGATGCAGGCGCACGGCGAGGCGGAGCAACGCCGACAAGTACAGCCCGGCCTTGCGGTGGTGCTTGGCGAGGCTAGCGAAATACTCGCGCGAGAGCTTGCGGCGATGGGCGCGCACGATCGCCGCGACCATGCTCTGATCTTCCTTGGTGAACCCGGGCATGTCCGCGTGGGACAGGATGTACGCGGCGTGCTTCTGGTGGCCGGAGTAGGCGATCGAAAGCCCGATCTCGTGCAAGCGCGCGGCGGGCGCGAGGTAGGTGACGCCGAAGCCCGGCTCGAGCTCGAGCCCGACGGCGGCTTGGTGGAACAGCGCGAGCGCCGTCTTCTCGACGCGCTCGGCGTGCGCGACGTTCACGCCGTAGCGCTCGACGAAGATGCGGATCGTGCGATCGCGCACGTCTTCGTGGGCGCGGCGGCCGAGCAGCTCGTAGACGAGGCCCTCGCGCAGCGCGCCGCTCGAAGTGTGCATGACGTCGATGCCGAGCGACTCGAAGCCGGCCTTGAGGATCGCCACGCCGCCCGGGAACACGGCCGCGCGATCGGGCTCGAGCCCGCGCAGCGCGAGCTTGGCCGCGTTTTCCTGCTCGATCAGCGCCTGCTTCAGCTTTTTCAAACCCTCGAGGGTGATGGCTTCGCCCCAGCGGTTCTGGCGGATCACCTCGTGGATCGCCAGCGCGGTGCCGGACGAACCGGTGGCGCGTTGCCAGCCCGTGCGGCGGTACTGCTCGCGCAGCGACCAGAACTCGAGACCGGCGGCGAGCTCCGCACGGCGGAAGGCGTCGCGGTGGATCGCGCCGGCCGGGAAGAAGCGGTTCGTGTAGTTGACGCAGCCCATGTACAGGCTGTCGAGCAACACGGTCTCGAAGCGTTCTCCGATCACGACCTCGGTGCTGCCGCCGCCGATGTCGATCACCAGCTGGCGGCCAACGTCGTCGGACACGGTGTGCGCGACGCCGAGGTAGACGAGCCGGGCCTCCTCGTGACCCGAGATGATCTCGATCGGGTGCCCGAGCACGCTCTCGGCGCGTTCCAGAAAGGCCGCGCCGTTGCGCGCCTGGCGCATGGTGTTGGTGCCCACCGCCATCACGTCCGAGTGCGGCAGGGCGCGCAACCTCTGACCGAAGCGCTCGAGTGCGGCGAGCGCGCGGTCGATGGCGCGCTGCGTGAGCTCGCGCTGCTCGTCGAGGCCCGCCGCCAGCCGCACGGGATCGCGG
>JALYWZ010000524.1 GCA_030852505.1 Myxococcota bacterium
GGTGCGACCAGGTGCCGGGCGGATCGGTGACCCGCGTGCCGCGCGGCACCTGCGACGGCGTGAGCGGCGCCGGCTCGGGCAGCGCATCGAGGGCCTGCGCCTGCTCGAGCTTCATCACCGTACGCGCCGCGATTTCAGCGACGCCCCGCGTGGCTTCACTTACGTAAGAAGCGTGCACGTTGCGCGCGAACGTGGGAACGCACACTGCGAGCACACAGCCAGCGAGAGAAACGAGAGCAGCGGCTTCGATGGGGCTGAGTGAGCGCATGTCGGGCGCGAGTGTAGCGGAGCCTACAAGCTCGCCTGACGCTCGTCGTCACCCGACCCAGGCCCGGTGACAATTCTCGTCACTGCGCGCCCGGCTAGCGAGCCGCAACTATGCGAAATTATTGACGACGCAAGCGGGCATGCGCTTTGCTGATGCGACACCCACGAATGCGTCCACGCGCGCGCCCCAGCTACTCCTCGAGAGGCTTCACGCTGATCGAGCTGATGATCACCGTGGTGATCATGGCCGTGCTGGCCACGCTCGCGGTCTACGGCGTGAGCCGTTATATCGCCCAGGCCAAGACCGGTGAAGCGACCAAGATCGTCGGCGAGATCAAGACGGCGCAAGAGTCCTACCGGAACGACTACGACGCGTACCTCGACGTCACGGGAAACCTCGCGACGTTCTACCCCACCAACCCGGATCCCGGGCAGGTGAAGGTTGCCTGGGGCGGCGGCGCGATCGGCTCGAAATTCGACGCGATCGGCGTGAGCGTGTCCGGCCCCGTGCTCTTCCAATACGCGTGCAGCGCAGGAACGGCGGTCGAGGTTCCGGATGCCGTCGGCAGCGACATCACGATCGGCAACTGGCCGACCGCGGCGATTGACCAGCCCTGGTACGCAGTGAAGGCCGTCGCCGATCTGCGCAAGGGCGGCAACCGCACGGTCTACGTCGCCGCGAGCTTTACGAGTCAGATCTTTTCCGCGCATGAGGGTGAGTAGCCCGCATCGCACAACGGGCTCCTCACCGACCGAAGGGGAGAGGCCGCGCGGATCCAAGAGCAAGTAACGAAAACCAACCCCCAAGCAAAGCATCTCAAGGAGATCGATCGATGGTCCAGAAACTCAAAAACCTGAAACGCGGCTTCACCCTGGTCGAGCTGATGATCGTCGTCGCGATCGTCGGCATCTTGGCCGCGCTCGCCGTCTACGGCGTCAGCAAGTACGTGAAGAACGCGAAGACGGCCGAAGCGCGCGACGCCCTGGGCCGCATGGCGAAGGACGCCGTGTCTGCCTACAACAAGGAATCGATGGACGTCACCACGGTGCTGGCCGCCGGCAGCAGCTCGAGCGTCATCCACACGCTGTGCGCAGACGCCTCGGCCGTTCCGACGACCATCCCCGCGGCAGCCAAGTACCAGTCTGCTCCCAACGACTGGAGCGGCGGCTGGGATTGCCTCCATTTCTCGATGAACGAGCCGCAGTACTTCCAGTACGAGTACACGTCCGAGTCGAACACGTCGTTCTCGTGCATCGCTCGCGGCGACCTGGACGGCGACACCAGCTCTTCGACGTTCTCGATCGCGGGCGCGGCGGACTCGACCACGAAGACCGCGACCTACGCCCCGACGATCGCCGAGACCAGCCCGGAAGAGTGATCGACACGAAGGCTTAGCAGCGCCGCCCGGCACGTGAGCCACGTGTCGGGCGTTCGTGTTTCTGGGACCCTGATCGCGAGCTTGCCCGAACCGTGCCCCGGCGCGCTACTGTGCTCGCCACATGAGCTCGGTGCCCAGGCCATCGGTGCTGCTCCTCGCGACGGTGATGTGCGTGCTCGGGGCGTACTCGCCCGCCGCCGGCGCGCCGTTCATCTGGGACGACTTCCAGATCGTGCGCGACTCGCCCACGGTATCGAACCCGGGTGGGCTGTCCGACTTCTTCGGTAGCGCATTCTTCTCGAACCTGGAGACGGAGCCCGGAGGCCGCAGCTACTACCGGCCGATCACCGTGCTGACGTGGGCTCTGGACCATGCCGTGCACGAGACGAACCCGTCCGGCTACCACCTGACCAACGTGTTGCTGCATGCGCTGAACGCGCTGTTGCTGGTGGGGCTCTTGCGGCGCACCGGTATTTCGGCGCTCGCCGCCAACGTGGGCGCGCTCTTCTGGGCGCTGTTTCCGCGCCTGACCGAGGCCGTGGCCTGGATCTCGGGCAGGACCGACGTACTCGCCGCAACTTGGGTGCTGCTCGCGCTCACGCTGTGGCGTCCCGACTCGTGGTCACGGCGCGCCCTGTCGAGCGCCGCGCTGTTCCTCGGACTCTTGTCCAAGGAGGTGGCCCTCGGGGGCGTCGCGGCGCTCGCCGTGCTCGAGCTGCGTACACCCCAGAAGTCGCGCGGGGCGCGGGTGCTGTCGTTGCTTCCGCTGGGGGCGGCGTGCAGCGCCTATGCGTTACTGCGAGTTTCGGCGATCCAAGTGCCGCTGCAAGGCAGCGTGATCCCGCTGTCGCGCCGTTTCACCGCTGCGCTCGAGGCGCTCGGCCGCTACGCCGCCGGCCTGGTCGATGCTTATCGTCCCGACTCGCAGATCGGCAGGTTGCTCGCGCCCAGCCTGCCGTTCATCCTGCTCGGGGGGCTCGTGATCGTGGGGTTGGCGTTCGCGCTGCCACGACTCTGGCGTCGCGGCTTGAAGGACCTCGAGCTCGCCGGGCTCGCGATGACCGCGGTGTCGCTCGGCCTCGTGCTGCACCTCGTGCCGCTGTCGGTGAACATCGTCGCGGCCGACCGCTTCATGTACCTACCGCTGCTCGGAGTGTGTCTCGCCATTGCTCGCACGGTCACGGAGGCGCTGGCGCCGCTGCGGGCGACGTTTCGCGCGGCCGCGCTCGCCGCGCTCGTGGCGTCGCTCGGCGTCGCGACCTGGATCCGCACCAACGACTGGACGGACGAGATCGATTTCTGGACCAAGACCTACCGCCAGCATCCGGAGAGCAACGGCGCTGCGGTGGTCGAGCTCGGCAACCTCTACTTCCGAGCCGGCCTGTTTCGCCACGCGATTGGCGTGTATCAGACCTATCGCGACGCGGGCGACGCGAACTACGGCATGATCGGCAACAACCTCGCCACGGCGCTGCAGTCGGTCGGACAGTACCGCGCGGCGCGGCAGGTCCTGCGCCAGGTGCTGACGGTATTTCCGAACACGCCCAAGTTTCACGTCAGCATGGCGTTTGCGGAGCTCTCGGTCGCAAACTTCGACGAGAGCCGGCGTGAGTTCGACGAGGCCCTGCGGCTCCTGCCCGGTTACCCGATCGCCCGCGACATGAAGCGCCGCTTGCCGAAGCTCGAGGAGCTCGAGAAGAACCCACCGGGCGACACGAACCGGGAGCTCATCCTGCGCGCCAAGCACGCGATCGACATGGGCCGCACGCGCGACGCCTTCAAACTGCTCGACCGCGTCCTCGACCAGGGCGGCTTGCCGCTGCGGGAGACCGAGGGTGCGCTGTACTTTGCGCTCCGCCTCGCCGATCAGCCCACGACGGAACGCGTGTTCCGGGCTTACGTCGCGGCGCTCGGGCGCCGGCCGCCGCACCCCGCCGTGGTCGCGGCCTATCGCCTGCGGCACGAGTCGTCACAGCGCTTGCTCGCGCTCTGGCCGGAGCTCGGCGTGAAGCTGCCGCCGTTTTGAGCATGACCGAGAACGCCGCAACCGACCGAGTTACGCCGAAGCACTGGCTCGGCCGGCCCGGCGCGCTGGTGCTCGTGGCCATCGCGCTCGGGCTCTTGCTCGATGCCACGCTCCGCCTGCGCACCGGCCCCTTTTCGATCGACGAGATCACCTACCAGCTGATGGCCAAGAACGCCGCAGCGGGCAGGTTGTTCATCTGGAACGGCTACGAGGAGCTCGCCTCGCCCGAGCTCCAGTCGCTCCAGATCCGCGCGACGCCTGGCGGGCTCAGCGCGCAGTATCCCCAAGGTTACGCGCTGCTCGCCGCGCCGTTCTACGCCCTGTTCGGATACGCGGGTTTGTTCGCGCTGAATGCCGTAGCTTTCGTCGGCGGGGCCGCGCTCTGCCAGCGGCTCGCGTACCGCGTGCTCGGGGACGCGCGCTGGGCAGCGCTCGCGACCGCACTCTGGGCGTTTGCGAGCTACTCCTGGGAGTACGCGCTCGGGATCTGGCCACATAGCGTCGCGGTCTTGGCCGTGTTGGCCAGCGCTCGTTTCCTGTTCCACGGCGTCACCCACCCAGAGCGGCGGAGCTCCGGACGCAGCTTGCTCGCTGGCGGGCTGTGCGTGGGGCTCGGCGCCACGGTCCGGCTCGATGTGGTGTTGTGCGCAGCGCCGTTGCTCCTGCCGCTGCTCGGGCGTGGCACGCTCGGGCTGCGTCGCGGAGCCGCATTTGCGCTCGGGCTCCTGCCGGGAGCGCTGCTCGCTTCGTACTTCAACCTTCGCAAGTGGGGCTCCGCGATGCCGCTGAGCTACGGCTCGGCGGCGCATGACCAGGTCGTGCCCTGGCTCTTGG
>JALYWZ010000525.1 GCA_030852505.1 Myxococcota bacterium
GCTCTCGAGCGGGCCCGCGCGGCCCGTCCTCCCGCGGCCTCGGGAAACTGCCAGCCGTGCGAGTCCCAGGCCCGCGCGATTGCTCGACGGAGCCGGCAAGTGGTTCTTGGCGGGAGCCCTGTTCGGCGTCGTCGCCTGCGCCGTGATCTTGTTGGTCCGAAGCGCTCCGGAGCGGAGCGAGCCAACGGCAACGCCCGCCGTGACGAAACCGTCGAGCTCCGTGACGAAGACCACGCTCCCTCGGCCGACCGCGAGCTCGACACCGGCACCAGGCCGCTCGTTCGACATCGATCTCGACGCCGCGCGCGAGCTCGCCGTGCGCCAGGCTCTGGGAGAAGCACCGCGCGAGCCTCCGACCGCGGCGTCCTCGGCACCGGGCAGCCCGCGGGCGAAACCGTAGCGCGAGCGGCGACCCGTTTCAGTCGAGCTCCTCGCTGAGCTTGTCGCAAACGGTCTTCAGCACCTTGATCCGCGCGTAGTGCTTGTCCTCTGCCTCGACGAGCGTGAAGGGCGCTTCGAGCGTGCTGTTTCGCGCGATCATCTCCGAGGCCACTGACTCGTACAGGTTCGACTTGGCGCGGTTGCGGTAGTCTTCCGCGCCGATCTTGTGCTGCTTCCAGGGCTCCTGTTCGCGCTCCTGGAAGCGCTTCAGCTGCTCTTCGCGGCTGATGTGCAGCCAGAACTTGAGCAGGATCGTGCCGTCGCCGATCAGCTCCCGCTCGAACTCGTTGATCTCCGAGTACGCCCGCCGCCACTGCTCCTCTCGTGCGAGGCCCTCGACGCGCTCCACCAACACGCGCCCGTACCAGGTGCGATCGTAGATCGTGATCCGCCCGCGCTTCGGCAAATGACGCCAGAAGCGCCAGAGGTAGTGGTGGGCGCGCTCCTCGTCGCTCGGCGCCGACACCGAGATGACCTGATACTGCCGAGCGTCGAGCCCCCAGATCAAGCGCCGGATCGCGCCGCCCTTGCCCGCCGCGTCCCAGCCCTCGAAGGCGATGATCGCGCTGCGTTGTTTCTTCTGGAGCTTTCGCGCGAGGCGACCGAGCCGTGATTCGAGCTCGAAGAGCCGCTCCTCGTACTCGTCCTTGTCGAGCTTCAGGCTCAAATCCAGCTTGTCGAATAGCGTCACGGGGTCGGGGACGTCCGCTTGCGGCGGGGCGTCCGAGGCCGGCTTCGTGACAGTGAGGCGGTGCTCGAGCCGCTCCAGGATCGCCTCGGCGGCGGCCACGTTGCGGTAGCGCTCGTCGCCCGACTCGATCACCGTCCACGGCGCGGCCCCGCTGCTGGTCTCGCGCAGAGCTTCCTCCGTGGCCGTGACGAACTCCGCGTAGTGCTCGTGGTTTTTCCACTCTCGCTTGGTCACGCGGTAGCGCGTTTGCTTCGAGCTCTCGAGCTTCTCGAATCTGCGCCGCTGTTCGCGCTCGCTGACGTGGAACCACAGCTTCACGATCAGCGCGCCCTCGTCGGAGAGCGTTCGCTCGAAGGCGTTGTTGCGGTCCATCGCGCGCAGCATCTGCCGCGCGGTGAGCCGGCCGTAGGCGCGGTCCACGATCGGCTGCGTGTACCAGGAGCCGAGAAATAGCCCGACCCGACCCGCGGGCGGCAGCCACATCCAATAACGCCAGAATTCGGGCCGCGCGCGCTCGTCTTCGGAGGGCGGCTCGTAGGCGCGCGTCACGAGGTAACGCGCGTCGAGCCAGGCGTTGAGCGTGTTCAAGGTTTCGCTCTTACCCGCGCCGTCCGCCCCGTGGATCAGAACAATCAACGGGAAGCCGGCCTTTTCGAGCGCTGCTTGCGCCTGCAGCAAGCGTGTTCGAAGCCCCGGCACCTGCGCCTCGTAGTCGGCCTTGCCGAGCTTCCGGCCGAGTTCCTGCTGTTTGAGCATGGGTCTGAAAGTTTAACGCGGCTCGCACGACGCACGTCGGGGTTTTCGCGCAGCGACGGGTCTTTGCCACGAACGCCTGCTGCCCCTACAGTGCCGAACCTCGCGCGCCGTTGTGACTGATGTTGAACTGCCATTCCCCGCGTGTTCGAAGAGGCTTGCTGCTCGCAAGCGTGTTTGCCGCAGGTTTCGGCCTGGGCGGCTACCGCAGCTCTCGAGCAGAACCTGCTTCGGACGTGCTGCGCGTGCGCGGCATCGAGACGGCGAGCGCGGTTTCACCCGCTGCTCCACTCGCGCCCGCGCCCACGGCGACCACGCCGGCATCTCCGGGGCGCACGGTCGCCGCGTCAGCCCTGTCCGTCACGGCCGTGGTGCGCGGCGATCATGCCTACGGCGCGGGCATCGTGATCGGGCCGCGACAGGTGCTCACGTGCCAGCACGTCATCGATGGTCTGAGCTCGCTGCGCGTCACGCTCGCGAACGGCAAAACCGGTCCGGCTCGCGTCGTCGACAGCGACTCCAAGCTCGACCTGGCCGTGCTGGAGCTCAGCGAGTCGGTTGCCACATCCGCGCAGCTCGCCTCCGCGACGGCCCTGGAAATGGGAGACCGCGTCTACGGCATGGGCGTGCCCAAGAACCTGACCTTCTCGTTCACCAGCGGAATGGTCTCGTTCCTCGGGCGCTCGTACGACGACGTCGCATTTCTGCAGACCGACATGCCGACTAACCCCGGGAACTCGGGCGGGCCCGTGCTCGACGACCAGGGCCGCGTGGTGGGTGTCGCGTCGTTCATCCTGCGCGAGACGCAAGGCCTCGCCTTCACGCTGCCCATCGACTACGCCTACCGCCGCTTTCGAGACTATTTCGCGGCCGAGCTCGACACGCGGCCGTTCGACGCGTGGCTGAGCGCGCACGAAGAAAAGACAGCGCGGCCGAGCGCCCCCGAGAGGACGCCCGGCCGATAGCTCGCGACGTGTCGCGCGTCAGCGCGTCTCGCACTTCGCGATCCCGCCGTTGGTGATGCGCCCCTGAGCCACCAGCTGCGCTTGCCGCTGGAAGTAGCGCTGGAGCGCCGCGCGGGTCTGAGCGCCCACGACGCCGTCGACCTCGCCCTGATAGAAGCCCTCGTCCTTCAGCACCTGCTGGATGTGCTTGCGCTGGTCCTCACTCAAGGACGTGAGCTCGGTGCCGCTGGACATGCCGGCGCTCGCGTTCGATTTCGCGGGTTGCGGAGCGGCCGACTCGGCGTCCGTGCCGCGAACCGGCTGCTTTTGTGCGGGCTGCGTATCGCTGCCGCGCATTCGCTGGCGCCCGTTCGTGACCATCGGCTCGAGGCTCCACTCGAGTCCCAGCGCGTCGCGGGTCTTCGCGTCGATCTGACCAACCGCGAGGCCCTGCTGGGTCTGGAAGTTCTTCAGCGCGGCCTCCGTCTTCGCGCCCGCCACGCCGTCGATCGTTCCCTGGTACAGGCCGCGCGACGCGAGCTCTCGCTGCACGTCCTTGATCTGATCGCGGCTCAAGCCGGACAGCGAGCTCACCCGAGCCTGCTCGGCGTGCTGCGTATCCCCGGCGCGTGAAGCGTCGCTCTTGGTGTCGTCGGCGAGCGCGGGCTTCGCACACGCCATTGCCAGCGCCACCAGAGCGCCGCCCGAAACGAGTCGTTTCACACTGTGCTTGATTTCGATGCGTTGCATGATTGTCCTCCGGACGGGAGACGTGGCTGCAACGCACGTGCCGCGAGCTGCGCAGGATCGCCTGGCGCGTGAGGCCTCGGAATTACTCGAGTATCGAATCAACCCTCGGGTTTGCGAAAAACTCCCGTGCGCTCGCTGCCCGGCGTGCGCTGCTGCCCCGTGGCAGCGTCGCGCAGCACCCGCAGCGCGGGCGTCGCCAGATCGTCGAATTGCCCATGCCGGGCCGCCCACAGAAAGGCCAGCACGGCGAGCCCGGAAAACACCACGGCCAGCGGTAACACCAGAAACAATACGCTCACGACGACTCCTTCTCGGGCATCGAAAACGCGCCCGAGCGCAACGCCACGCTGAGCACGGTCAGCGAGGACAGGGGCATCATCACGGCGGCCCAGAGCGGGCTCAACACGCCGCCCATCGCAAGCCCGATGCCCAGCGCGTTGTAAGCGAGCGAAAAGCCCAGCCCGCGGCGAATTGCAGACAGCGTCTTCCGCGCACCGCGCACCGCCTCGAGCACCGGCAGAACACCAGGCTTCGTGGCGAACACGGAAGCCGCGAGCAAGCTCGCCTCTGCGCCGCCGTGAACCGCGAAGCCGACCGTCGCGGCCGACATCGCAGCAGCGTCGTTCACGCCGTCGCCGACCATCACCACCGACTCGCCGCGAGCGCGAAGCGCCTTCACGTGGTCGAGCTTTTGCTCGGGGCTCACGCCACCACGCTGCTCGAGCACGGGCAGCGAGCCGCAGACCCGCTCCACGACGCGCGGGTGGTCCCCCGAGAGCACGCTGGCGCTGTTTCCGAGCAAGACGAGCTCCGCCAGACACTCCGCGACCTCCGGTCGCAAAGGATCACCGAAGGCAGCGAGGCCCGCCACGCGGCCGTCCTCGGCGACGAGCACCGGGGTCGCGCCGCCGCGCGCCAGGGC
>JALYWZ010000526.1 GCA_030852505.1 Myxococcota bacterium
GCCTTGCAGGCTCTGCACGCCGAGCCCCGCGAGGGCACCGCGCTCGCCGACGTCGCGGCGCGCTGGCAAGAGCTCAGCTACGACCCCGGCTTCCTGGTGAGCTTCGGCAACGTCGCCGAGGTCGACCTGTTGCGCTACTTCCAGCAGGATCCGTCGCAGACCGAAGATTACCTGCGCCGGGCGGATCGCATCGGCATCCACCTGAACTCCGCCGGCTACGACTCGCGGGGCATCGCGATTCAAGCGCGCGAGCGAAGCGTGGCGGAGCAGCGCTGCGCGACGCGCGCAGGGGTGGACGCTAGCTGCCTGGGTGACGCGGCGTGTCTCGGGGGGCTCTCGCCGGAGGCCGTCGATTCGTACCTGAGCTGTGTGAAAGAGGCCGCGTCGACGCCGGTCGACGTGTACGTGGCGAATCGTTCCCCCGCGAGCCTGCTCGTCGGCCGCACACGGCCGGTCGTGAACGACGTGCAGAGCGCGGAGGTGCCCGACTTCTACGCGGCGATCCCGCTCACGCTCGGCCCGTCCCGCGTGATCACGGGTGAGGTGCTGGTCGGCGAGGCGAACGGCGTGAGGAGCTACGAGCCGCGCGTGTTCGCGATCTGCTTCGATTCGCGGCGCATCTTCGTGTACGACCCGGTCCGCCGGATGATCGACACCGAAATCACCACCGGTCGCGGTCCGCACGCCGTGGCCATCGATCCGGACAACGCGCTGTTGTTCATCGGCCACTTTACCGATTCCTACATCGGCGTGGTGAGCATCGACCGGCGCTTCCCGCAAACCTACGGCAAGACGCTGGCCACGATCGGCAAGCCGGTTCCGCCGAGGACGTCCAAGTGAACGCACGCCTAACTTTTCTGGGGGTCCTGAGCGCCGCCCTGCTCGGGGCCGCGTGCTCCGAGCAGTCCGTGACGGTGGAGCTTCGCTCGTTGTCGGCGAGCGGCGACGTGAGCTACGTCTGCCGCGACGCGCAAGGCAACGGCGTGGCGCTGAGCGAGTGCAGCGCGGGCGGCCTCTACTCAGGCAGGAACGAGCTCTACGCTCTCGTCACCCAGACCAGCACCGGCGAGGTCGCGGTCATCAACGTGCCGTACGACATGGATAACCGCGACGACGACGAAGGCGTGGTCGACGTGGATCCGTCGTCACCCGGTTACGGCTTCCTGAGGGTGGGTGCGCAGCCGGTCGACATCGTGAGCATGCCGGCGGGTCAGGCGTCGTTCGTGGCCTCGGCAGAGCCCGGGCGCATGGGGATCTACGGGTTGCCGACCTCGTGCGTCGACAAGCCGCTCGCCCACGAGCCGCCGCGCGATCTGACGACCTGGCCGGCGTGCCGCTTGGCGGTTGCTCCGGGCGGGATCGCGCTGATCCAGGGTGAGTGCGACGTGAGCACCCCGAACGAGGACGCCGGGAACGCCTGCGTCCACGGGCTCGACGCCGAGAGGGACAGCGGGAAGTGCACGAAGCTCGTGGTCTCGCAGCCCGACTCGAGCTCGCTCCTGGTGATCGACGTGCGCACGCTGCTCGACCAACCGCAGGGCTCCTTCGGCTGGTGCGCCGATCTCGGCACGGCCACCGAAGCCGCGGCCGACGACACCACGGAAGTTCCGTTGTCCGTGTCCCTGCCGGCGGTGCCGATTCAGCCCAAGCTGCCGGCCGATCTGAACACCGGTTGCCCGCCGATCCCGCTGCCCGTGCCCGCGCCGGGGCCGGTCGAGGTCGCGCGCCCCGCGCGGATCGAGGCCTCCGAAAGTACGCTCTACGTCGCCGATCAGAGCGCGCCGGTGATCCACGTGCTCGAGATGGACGCTGCCGGCGTGCTGCGCGAAGCGCCGCCGCTCCTGCCGAGCTCGTACTGGGCGCCGCAACGCAACGTCACGGTATCGCGCATGGCCGTGAGCCCGCTCACGCCGTCGGGCAAGCGCTGGCTCTACGCCGTGGACGAGCTCGACTGGCCGACCGCGAGCTTGATGGCGTTCGACGTGAGCCCGGGCTCGACGGAGCGCACCCCGCACCTGCGCGAGCGCTCGACCAAGGTGCCGGACCAACCGCCGGACCGCGTGACGTTCGCGGCCGCGCTGCGCGACGTCGCGTTCGTGATGCGCGATCGTCCGGAGTTCGGCGATAGCGGCGTGGCGCTGCTCGGCGAGCTCTGCGAGCCGGATCCAGCGAAATCGGCGGAGCCGGGCGCGCTGTACCGGCCGAACGTGGATCGCGACACGGGCGCGCGGCCCTACAAGCTGCGCGGGTTGTTCGGCATGGCCATGCTGTCGGACGGCACGGTTTCGGTGATCGACGTCGAGGATTTCGACGCGCCGTGCCGCCGCCCCGTCGAGGTCAGCGAAGACAACGGCTGCGAAGCGACGGCCGCGCCGGCCAGCGCCGAGACGGTGACCGGCGAGGTTTCGTGCCGGATGGTCGAGCCGCACACGCCGCGGGCGGCTCGGCTGGCGATCAACGACAACAACAGCGCGACCGCGCCGTCGTTGCGCTCGTTGCCGACGCTGACCGTCCCCGCCGAAGCCCGCCAGGTCGACGTCGCGACGCGTCCGAAGCTGCTCGCGGTCTCGTCGTTGCCTCGGGTGTGGGTGGGCTCGACGCTCTACGACGAGGCCGGCACTCGCGGGCCGAGGCTCGACCTGAGCCCCGCCACGGCCACCGACAACGCGCTGGCTTTGCCCTACGCCGATATCCGCGCTTACCGCGGGATCGAGGAGCTCACGCTCGAGTTCGAGGGGCCGATCTCGATCCGCTACGAGACCGGCTTCCTGCAGCGCACCGACGACGGCGGGATGGTCCTGAACGACGCGAACGCGCTGTACTGCGACGCCGGTGTTTCGGATCGCGAGCTGATGGCGGAGCTCGGCGAGCGGCGCTTCCAGAAAACCGGCGCGAGCGCGGCCGAGTTTGGCGAAGCCTTCGGCGATCACATCGTGATTACGGCTGATTTCCCGGGCGAGGACGACCGCTACTGGCCTCACCGCACCGAGCTCGTTCCGGGCGACGCGAGCAGCGAGCTCACCTGCACGCGCGACAGCTGCGAGGCTTACTTCGGCGAGCTGCCGGACCGGTTCCGGGCGACCGAGCTCGACGAGACGCGGCAGTTCGAGATCGTCGATGCGGAACAGCAGCACCTGGTGCTGGAAGAGCGCTTCTACACGGCGCGGCGTCGCGTCGCGAGCCCGGCCGACGTCGCACTGCTCGACGAGCAGCGCAATCGGCACCTGGCCATGGCCGAGTGTTGCTTCCCCGAAGGCTCCTCGTACGAGGTGCACGCCTCGAAGCACTGGTCGATGTGGAGCACGACCTGGGGTTTCCGCCACGACGTGGTCGCGCGCAGCGAGACGGAGAATGGCCGCACGGTGATCGAGTGCCGGCACGACTGCGATCCTCGAAAAGAAGGCTTCCAGTCGCGCGTGTTCGAGATCGCCTTCGATTGCGACCCGAGCACGGACGCCAGCTGTCCTACCCATGCCAGCGCGGACGTCAACGCTTGCGTCACCTCCGGGCGACGTCCTGTCTCCGAGGACGAAGCCGCCTGGGCCTGCGTGCACCAGACCCCCACGGCGCGTTTTGCGCTCTATCAGGGCACGCTGCAGAGCTACCCAGGCATGTATTTCAGCTGGCAGGTGCTCGGCGGTTACAGCCCGATGGTGTTCAACCTGCGCTCGCTCGCGACCTTCGTCTCGCCGCAAGCGGTGGTGAACCTGCCGGACCTGGACCGGCTGTCGATCGTGGACGCCAGCACGCTCGGGCTGACGATGGTCTCGCTCGACGGCCTCAGGCCGTTGATCCCGACCCTGAACTAGGTTTCGCTCGCGGGGTACGGCATGAACGCACGCGCCACTCCGGTCATGCAGCAGCATGCGGAGGCCAAGCAGGCGCATCCGGACGCGATCGTCTTCTTTCGTCTCGGCGATTTCTACGAGATGTTCGGGGACGACGCGGTTCTGGCAGCGCGGCTGCTCGACCTGACTCTGACCAGCCGGAACCGCGGTAAGCCCGACGAAATCCCGATGGCGGGTGTGCCGCACCACGCCGCTCACGGCTACATCGCGCGCCTGCTGGAGCTCGGACGGCGCGTGGCGATCTGCGAGCAGATGGCGGATCCAGCCACGGTGAAGGGCATCGTGCCGCGCAAGGTGGTGCGGGTGATCACGCCGGGGCTGGCCACGCTCGACGAGCACCTGGTGGCCGGTGCCAACAACTTCCTCGCCGCGGTCGAGTCGTCCCGAGGCGGCCTCGGGCTGTCGTTGCTCGATCTGTCTACGGGCGAGCTCAGCGCCGCCGTGTTGCCGGACGGAGCCGCTCTGCTGGCCGCGCTGTCGCGGGCGCGTGCGCGCGAGGTGCTGCTGGGTGTCGGGGAGTCGGACGAGGGCGTGGCCGAGCTCCGTCGCGGCATCGAGCTGTCCGGCAGCACGAGCGTGAGCGCCGACCCCGCGCTGTCCGCAGAAGAGCTGTCGAGCGCGCTGGGTGCGCTCTTCCCCGA
>JALYWZ010000081.1 GCA_030852505.1 Myxococcota bacterium
GCGCAGCGAGCACGGCCGGCCGCCATTCGCGTACCCCGCTGGGAGCAGCCCCTGCCGACCGCCCTGTCAAACTCAAAAACCCGCACAAACCCGCCCCGTCCGAGCGACCGCCCTCCCCGCGAGCCGCGCGGGTGCGGATCCCGCGCGCAGCCGCTTGACCTCCGGAAGCCACCGGCTAGGGTTCGCCCCTCAGATCGCCCGGAGAGGTGACCGAGTGGCCGAAGGTACCCGCTTGCTAAGCGGGCGTAGGTCAAAAGCCTACCGCGGGTTCGAATCCCGCCCTCTCCGCTGATGCCCCCACCCGTCGCTCCTCGCAGCCCTTCGGGCCGCTGCGGGGCGCCGACCTCCCTCAAAGCCGTGCTCGCTCCGCTGCGCGCGGCAGGGGGAGGTAGACGCAGCTCGACGCTGACACGCCTCGCAACGAACACCACGGCTCGTCGTTGCTTCGCCGAACCTCGATGAACGCTGGATACCGATACCTGCCCGACGTGGACGTCCATGCGCTCGACTGTGGGGGACACCTGACGCTCGAGCTCGGGCTCGGCCGGCTGCGAGCGCTCGAACACGCGCTCGCCGAGCGCCCGGCACGCGACGGCGTGCACAAGCTGCTGATCGACTTTCGCGAGACGAGGTTCGACAGCGACGAAACCCACCGAGCCCTTTCGATCGCGACTCGGAGCACGCTCGGTCTCGCTCGACAAAACGCGGCGATCCACGTCGCGTTCGTTCATCCGAACGGGTACGGCGCAGTCTCCGGCAGTGAAGCCTGGTTCCGTACCGAGACCGAAGCGCTGGACTGGCTGGATCGCTCCGAGGGCGCGACTTCGGACTAACGTCGCGCGTAGCTTTTGATCAGCGCTATCCTTGCTCCGTCATGGCTGAGCAATACGGAAGCATCGCGGCGATCGGGCGTCTGTTGGGGGAGGTGGAGGCGCTGCTGAAGCAGCCGAGCGTGCAAATGGAGCTCGGCAAGCGCGGGATCAACTCCAGCATCGCGCTGCTAGCCGCCCAGGGGCTCGCGCTCTACATGGAGGGCAACCGGGTTCGCGCGCACGAGGACTTTGCGACGGCCGCCGAGGAGATCCGAACGCGCCTGGAGGTGCCGCCCTCGCGTTGATCCGACCTCGCAGAGAACATTCACAGTCAGGATCCTGACTGTAACTTCTGGAAGGATAGGCACACCCCTAGGTCGAGGCGGCGCGCGGGATGCTCGCGAACGAGCTCAAGAGGAGCCACGACGGGAACGCGCGGGTGAGCTTGGGGTCGCCTTTGAGCTCGATGGCGTGGCTGCGCAGCGCTTCCGTGATGTCGCGGTGCCCCATCCAGACTTCGACCATGGTGCGGAGCTTGGACTCGACGGTGAGGGCGACGTCGAAGCCGGGGTTGGTCATGCACAGTTCGACGTCGGGGCGTTCGACGCACAGCCAGTAGCGGCTGATTTTGGCAGGGAGATCGCGGAACCAAAACTGCACGACGGTCTGCTCGCTGGGCAGGCGCTGGGTGTCGAGGCGCCGGCGCAAGTCCCACATCATCAAGACCGGATCGAGATCGTCGGGCGAGAGGCTGTGCTCGACCCAGCGCCGCGCCCAGGTCCCGAGGCCCATCACGATCGGCTCGAGCTCTCGACCGGCCTGGGTGAGGCTGTAAACCGCGACCCCCTTCTCGCGCTCGTGCCGCTCGATGAGGCCGGCCCCCTCGAGGCTCTTCAAGCGTTGCGAGAGGAGGCTGCGCGAGATCAGCGGCAAGCCGTTCAGAAGCTCGTTGAAGCGATAGTCGCCGCACAAGAGCTCGCGCACGATCAGCAGCGTCCAGCGCTCGCCGACGATCTCGAGGGCCTGCGAGACGGGGCAGAACTGACCATAACCAGGCATGCCGAGATTTTCCGAGAAAATGCGGGAGCGGGCAACGGTCCATTTTTCGAACTTGTTCGGGATCGCCGAGCGCGTAGCTTGGGCGCGTGACCTCTGCTCAACGGTTTTGCGATCTCGTTCGAACCCTCGGGCCCGGTTTCGCCGAACGCGCGGCGGCAGCCGATCGCGACGGCCGCTTCGCGGCCGAAAACTACGCCGCGCTCAAGGAACATCGGTTCTTTTCGGCCGGGGTGCCCGAGGAGCTCGGCGGAGGCGGCGCGAGCCATCGCGAGCTCTGCGAGCTGCTCCGGCAGCTGTCGCATTTCTGTTCCTCGACAGCGCTCGCACTGTCGATGCACACGCACCTGGTCGCGCTCTCCGTCTGGAGACACCGCCACGGGCAGCCGGCAGAGGCCTTGCTACGCAAGATCGCCGCTTCCGAGCTGGTGTTGGTGAGCACGGGAGCTGGAGATTGGGTGGATAGCGTCGGTCGCGCCGAGCGCGTGGAAGGCGGCTACCGCGTGAACGCGCTCAAACGCTTCTGCAGCGGGGCGCCTGCGGGCGATCTGCTGGTCACGAGCGCCCCCTGTGATGCCGAGGTGCTGCACTTCCCGGTGCCGATCCAGAGCCCTGGTGTCACGATTCGCGACGACTGGGATACGCTCGGAATGCGCGCAACGGGCTCGCACTCGATCGAGCTCACGGACGTGTTCGTCCCGGAAGCGGCGGTGGTGCTGAAGCGCGCGCGCGGCGAATGGCACCCGTTCTGGAACGCGGTCGTGAGCATCGCGCCGCCGATTTACCTGGCTCCGTACGTGGGAGCGGCCGAACGCATCGCCGAGCTTTCGCGCGCCGCGGTGAAACAAAAGCCGCTCGACGCCTTGCAGCTACTCACGCTCGGCGAGCTCGAGAATCAGCTCACGCTGCTGCACCTGGCGTGGCAAAGCATGATCGAGATCACGAACGACTACGAGGTCGCCCCGAGCATCGACAGCGCGAACCGCATGCTGGTCCGTAAGACGCTCGCCGCCAACGCGGCGCTCGCGGTGGCCACCAAAGCCGTCGAGCTCAGCGGCGGCAGCGCGCTGTTCCGCTCCACGGGCATGGAGCGGCTGTTCCGCGACCTCCAGGGCGCCCCGTTGCATCCGCTCCCCGAGAAGAAGCAGTGGATGTTCAGCGGCCGCGTCGCAGCGGGCCTGTCTCCCGTCGGCTAGGCCTCGGGGACTCGGCCTTCACCGTCGTTCGAAGAGCATCTCCTCGTCTTCCTCGATGATCGAGAGCGAGGCTGCGGACGCCGTATAAGTGAGGGCGCTCGCGCGCCCTTCCGGGCAGACCATCTCGAGCGCCAACACATTGCCGCTCGTCGCCACTCGCGCGGTAAACCCCCTGGGCTCCGGCGTTTCTCCGGCGGAGCCTTCGTCGTACAAATAGTCGAGGACGGTGGCGTTGCGGCGCAAGCGCAGCGCGGCGCGCATGAAGCTCGGTTCGTCGTCGTCTCTGGCCATCATCCGGTAGCGCACGTGTCCGACGAGCTCGTAGTCTCCGTCTTTTAGCGCGCCGCCGGCTCCGGTCGGCAGCTCCGTGACGATCCGAACCTCCTCCTGATGGGCCGTCTCCGGGAGCGTGAGGACGGCGCAGTCAATCGGGCCCGTTTCCACCGGCCCCATCTCTGGGTCGTCGCCTTGCGAATCGTCGTCCCCGCATCCCGAAAGAGCCACACCACAGGCAACCATCAACCAAACAACCTGAGCACGCATCTTCCGTATCTTGCCTCTGCCCCGTCGGGAGATTGCCAGAAATTCGCTGGCCGCCTCCGGAAAGGCCGCGGCGCCGCCCGTTTGGGTGGCTTCGAGTGATCCGTTCTCGCGGCCTCGTCGTCCGAGCACGCGGCGATCAGCGGTCCCAACCCAGTATTCCGTGATCGTCCGAACCCTCACGCGGCTGTCGAGCCTTCAGCGCTCTACGAGGTAGCTCACGATCAGCTCGGTGAGCTCGGAGACCAGCACGTCGTCGCCCACCCCTGCGGGGCTTTCCAGCAGGTAGGCGAGCATGGTGGCGCGCACGGACTGATAGACGACGAACGCTGCCGTATCCAGCTGCTTGGGACGGATGCGCGCCGGATCCAGCAGTAGGAAGTTCTTGATGATGCCGACGACGCGCAGGTCGAAGGCGAGGACGCGCTCCGGAGGAGTGACGCGGAGCCCTTCGAGCGCGAGGATGCGGTGCAGCGCGGGAGCCGCGCGATACAGGCGGAGTAACTCGACCACCACGGACGTTGCCACCTCGCGCTCCGAGGCGCGGCCGGCCACGGACAGCACACGCTGCATCATCTGCGTGGCGCGATCGAACTCGCGGTCCTGCAGGGCGTCGAGGATGGCGTCGCGGTTCGCGAAGTACTGGTACAGCGTGCCGACGCTGACCCCGGCCACTTCGGCGACGCGCGAGGTGGTGGCAGCGTCGGCTCCTTCCCGTTCGAAAATCCGAACCGCGGCGTCGAGGATCAGCTCGACGGTCGCCCTCGATCGCGACTGTCGTGGCTGATTTCTAGGGGGACGAGCGCTGGCTCGGGGCGGCATCGAAAATCCGAAACTTACGCGAATGGTGCGTGGCGGTGACAGAGAGCATGCTGACCCACGTCACGCGCCGTCCGCGCGGAACCTAACACGGACCATCACCATGCGCCTCCGCTTCGCAGAAGATCGACGCACGCTGTTCTGGGCCTTCGTGCTGTTGCCGTCCGCGCCCGTGCTCGCCTTCGCGGTGCCGGCGGCCACGCTCTGGCTCATCCCGTGGATCCTGTATCTGTCGTATTGCTCCGGAGTGCTCGCACACAACCACAACCACTCGGGCGTGTTCGTGGGCCGCCGCAGCAACACGCTCTATGCCGCCTGGCTTTCCTTGTTCTACGGCTTCCCGATTTTCGCCTGGATACCGACTCACAATCAGAACCACCACCGCTACCTGAACGGGATGGGTGACGCGACCCGCACGACCAAACACTCCTCGAGAGATACATTATTGGCGGCGCTCACCTACCCGCTCGCCTCGGCTGTCTGGCAATCCCGCGGCATCGCCGCCTACGCCTGGGAAGCGCGCAAACGTCCGGCTCGCCTGCGCAGGGTGCTGCTCGAAACGGCCGTATTACTCGGCGGCCACGGCCTGTTGCTCGTGCTCGCCGTGGGGCTGCACGGACCCACGCTGGGAGCTTACGTCTATGGACTCAGCGTCGGAATGCCGGCCGTGCTCGCCACCTATTTCATGATGTTCACGAATTACTTGCAGCACGTCGATTGCGATCCGGCGTCCCCCGACGACCACTCCCGGAACTTCACGAGCCCGGCCTGGAATTGGTTCGTGTTCGACAACGGCTTGCACACCGTGCACCACGAGCACCCCGGCGTGCACTGGAGCCAGTACCGCGCCTTGCACGAGGCCCGCGCCGCGCGCGTTGCTCCGCACCTGAACCAGCGCTCGCTGCTTGCCTATTTGATGAACACGTACGTGTTGCGCAGGAGCACGCTCGGCCGCGCGCCCGCGCTCGATCACTGAAGCCGCATCACAGCGAGACGGTGGAGTCGCTCTGCGCCGCTTGCTGGATCGCCTGCAGGATCCGAATGTCGCGCAGCCCTTCTTCCCCGGGGCAGACCGGCGGGCGGCCCTCGAGGATCGCCAGAGCTTCATCATCCATCTGACGCGCTTGTTGGTTGTCGATCGGTTGATCGAGCGCCTTGCCGTCGCTGGTCTGACCCTTCACGCCCTCGTAGCTCTGCATTGGTTCCAGCTGGTACCAGCCGTTCTGCGCCTCGACGCGCAGCACATTTTCAGGCTTGAAACGGCTGGCCTTGCCGTAAGCGGTGATGCCCGAGGGCAGCTCGAGCTCGTACTCCGTCGACTCGTCGACCTCCTGGAACAGCTCGGGGCGATCGGCCCACTGGCGGGCGCGGAGCACGCGCACCGGTTCTTCGGAGGTCGCGTAGCGAATGGCGTTGATCGTGTAAACGCCCATGTCGTAGAGCGCACCGCCGCCCATGGCGCGGACCATGCGCCAGCTCGGCTCACCGCCCATGTGATCGGCAGCGACGGCGCGCACGCTCCGAATTGCCCCATAGGGCTTGTCCCGTCCCATCTGGATCACGGTTCGCGTATTCGGCTCGTGCTGCATGCGGTAGCCGATCGAGAGCGAGACCCGATTGGCACGGCAAGCGTCGATCATGCGCTGGCACTCGTCCGCGGTCATCGCCATCGGCTTTTCGCACCACACGTGCTTGCCGGCTTCCGCCGCGGCGATCGAGTACTGGGCGTGAAGTGACGGGGGAACGACCACGTATACCACGTCGATCTCGGAGTTATTGGCGATGGTCGGCAACGACGCATAGTCGTAGACGTTCTGGTCGGCGATCCCGTATCGCTCTTGCCAGACGGGGATCTTCGCGGGCGTGCCCGTCACGATGCCGCGCAGCGCGCAGCGCGTCGTCTTCGTCAGGGCAGGAGCGAGCCGCGTCTCGCTGTAGTTTCCGAGCCCGAGCAGCGCCACGCCGAGCTGCGATTTTCCGCTCGGAACCGGCACGCTCGTGGAGCCCGAAGGTTGCGGAGCCGTCCCGGAGCTCCCGGGGGAAGACACGCAAGCGGAGGCGCCCAGCGCCGCACTACCGACCAGCAGGCGCCGACGATCCAGGAGGGGCGAAAGTGAGGAAGCATGCAGCAGTCTCATGAGCGAGCGCTCATGCAACGGCCGTTCCGTCCGCGGCTCTTCGTGTCTTAGGCGCGGCGCTGGTGCATCACGAGCACGATCGAGACGCCGACCCCGACGGCCAGCACGAGCCCGATGCCGAGCGGCGACCAATTCAGCCACCACGCGACGGCCGTCGAGAGCACCTCCGCGGCCGCGCAGCCCAGGATCACCCGTTGTGTCCGCTCCATTTTCACGTCACCGACTCTAGCGGCGGCGGCCGCGCAGGTCACGAGGGAACGTGCGACGCTTGGCACATGCGACGGCTCTCGGCGCTCTCGGCGCTCTCGGCGCTCTCGGCGCTCGGCTTGTGCTCGTGCGCCGAACCGAATTGCCAAATGCTACTGCGGCCGCCGCCCAAGGTCCTCTCGGAGCTCGACCAGCTCGTGCCACCCGAAGCGCGTTGCAGCGAAGAGGATCCCGACTGTGGTCCCGAGCCGCTGCGGCGCGGCGAGCCCGTCTGCTTCAGGCCCGCGGCCGCGCGCGAACGCTTACCGCCCGGCGACGAAGCGCCCGCTCCGACTTTTCGCTGCGCGCACGACGGAGAGTGCCGGATCGCGGGCTGCGGCAACGTGTGTGTCGGATATCCTTACTCTCATATCGAAACCAACTGCATCGGTTATCCCTGGCTCGACGATCGCGCGTGGTGCGGCTGCGTGGAGGGGGGCTGTTCATTCTTCAGGCAATAACCTAGGCTCACCCTGCGTATGGAAGCGGCGCGGGAGACAGAACCGATATTCTTTGCCGTCGGCAAACTCAAGCTCGCAGTGCTCAGTCTCTGCACGCTTGGGTTCTACCAGTTCTACTGGTTCTATCGGAACTGGCAGCTCGTCTGCAGTCGCAGCGGGTTCGCCGGTTGGTGGAATCCGTTGTTCCGCAGCGTGCTCGCGCCCTTCTTTTGCTATTCGTTGTTCAAGAGGATCGACCGGCAGGCTCGTGTGGCACACACACGCAGGGTTCATCCCGGATGGACTGCGATCGCTTGGATCGCGTTCAACCTGAGCTCAAGGTTGAGCGAGTGGACTTGGCTCGTCTCGCTGCTCAACGTTCTACCGCTTTTGCACGTGCAGGCCTCCGTCGACGAGCTGAACGCCGAGCTGGCTCCTCAGTCCGCGCCGAATCGGCGCTTCTCGCCCGCGAATTGGGCCCTTTGTGTGCTGGGCGGCCTGCTGCTCGGCAGCGCCCTGGCAGACATCATCGCTCCCCCGGCAAAGGAGGCTCTGGCTGAAGACGAGGCTGCGGCGCCCGGCGAGAGCCACTTTGCGGAGTGACACCTAGCGATACGCTCTAACCGATGTCGGCGCACGACCTGCGCTCGACTCGCACCCGGTAGAAGGGTCTTGCGTGCCCGCACACCGGCGTCCTACCGTGACGAGATTACATGGAGGTCGCGGTGAAGGGACGGCAGTGGGCGACGGGACTGTTGGTGTTGGCGGCGTTGAGCTTGCCCGCGCAGGCACGAGCGCAGGAAAAAGGCGACGTGGGCTTCGAGCTGGGCGCGCGCGTCGGTTACGGCGTGCCGCTCGGAAAATTCAACGAGGACGGCGCCGACCTCAGTGAGCTGATCGCCGGCCAGTTCCCGCTCTGGCTGGACCTCGGGATCCGCGCCGATCGCGTGTTCGTGGGCGGCTACTTTCATTACGGGCCGGGGCTGCTCGGGAACGAGATCGATGACGAGTGTGAAGAATTCGACGAGGCAGCCGACGGGGTGCCGGGCGCCGACGCCGGTTGCCATGTCCGCAGCACCCGCCTGGGCGCTCAGCTTCACTACCATTTCGGAGCACCGAAACGGCCGGATCCGTGGCTAGGCTTCGGCGCCGGCTACGAGTGGACGACGCTGACGATCTGGGCAGAAGCCGGCGACGAAGAAATTACGGCCCGGACTTCGTTCAAAGGCTTCGAGTATCTGAACCTGCAGGGCGGTGTCGACTTTCCTCTCGGCCCGACCACGGCGCTCGGCCCCTTCTTCACCTGGACATTGTCGCGCTTCGACAGCGCATCGCTGAGCTGCAGCGGTGACTGCGGCGACGCCTCGAACGAGGAGCAGGACATCGACGAGAAGGCCACGCACTATTGGCTGTTCTTCGGGGCGCGCTTTTCGTTCTTCCCTTGACCCGAGCAGCGAACACCCAAAGAGTTGCCTATTGCCGCGTGGGCGAGCGCGGAGCAAAAGGGAGGGACGATGCCTGAGCTCACCCTGGATGTGTGGCGCGCGGCGGCGGTGGCACTCTGCGAATACGCCTGTGGTTACACGGCCGGGCGGAGCAAGGACGACCCCGTTTACGTGTCCGTCACCGAGGGGCGGGACGGCCCCGGGCCCGAGCAGCGCGCTCGTTACAGCTCCTGCGGGGATCTCGCGCATTGGATGTACCTGCGCCTCGGGATCCGAGCGCCCTGGCTCAATCGCAACGATGACGATTCCTTCGGTCCGTGGAGGCCGGGTCAGAACATCACTCGCCTGTGGGGCACGGCTTGCCCATTCGATCGCGAGCCAGCGAATGCTCCGAGCTGGGTACCGGAAGCGGGCGACGTGATGCTGATCTGGAACACCGGTGTCGATGCGCACGTGATGGTCTCGCTCGGTCGCGACGGCTCGGCGCTCCGCACCGCGAACTACGGCGCCGGCGGCATGTCTCCCCTGCCTTTCCCCGGCGCGAAGATCGCCAGCAAGCCGATCACGTACCATCAGGGCAAGCCGTTCTACGGTACACGCCAGATCCAACGCTATCTGCCGCTCAGCCTGGCGGTGCAGTACATCACGGCCCGGCCGAACCTCGAGGGCGCGAAGCTCACGGGCGAGCACTTCGACGCGATCGAGCGCGGTTGGAACGCGGGTGGCCGTTGAGTAGCCCCAACGTCCTGTGGAATCTAGCCACAGCGGATAGTTGAAACCTCAGCCCAGGGACGTTGCCCGGCGACGTAACGGACGCTCGCGCGCGTTACGAATCGGTGAAATAGCTAGGCCTCGCCGGTTACTCAGTTCTTGTCGCTGCGGCATCGGCAGCGGGGTCACTAATGCGCCACTCTCGAATCGAAATTTCTTCAATTATCCGAGTATCTTTGGTTGTGAGCGCCGCTGCGGCGGCTTTCGGGTGTTCGTCGGATACGAACGAACCAGCGGCGGCGACCGGCGGCGAAACGTCGGTCCCCACGACCGGCGGCTCGGGGACCGGTGGTTCGCCGGGCTCGAACGGAGGTACCCCCGGCTCGACCGGCGGCTCTCCCAGCTCCACCGGGGGAGACAGCTCGACCGGCGGTTCGGCGTCGGATCCGGACGCGATCGTCGGAACGTTCACCGTGACGCTGAACCCGGCGGCTGAGCTGATGGACGCTTACACCTCCGTGATTGGGAAGGTGTACTCCGGTGCCTATCCCACGGACGTGATCGAGACCCCGCTCGCGTCGGGGAACGGCTGCACCACGTTCAAGTTTTCGCGGCAGAGCTGCATCGACGTGACGTGCACGGGCTCGCAAGTTTGCGCCGCGCCGGACGTGTGCCGCGACGTGCCCAAGCTGGTCAGCGTCGGGAAGGTGTCCATCGCGGGTATCGATCCCGGATCGCTGATGCTGTCGGGAGTGAACAACAACTACCAGTACCCCGCCGACATCACCTACCCGGGGTTCGCCGAGGGCGCTGCGATCACCTTGTCGGCGAGCGGCGACTTTTACCCTGCGTTCGAGGTCTCCACGACCGGCGTGGCGCCGGCCGTGATGAAGGCCGACAGCTACTTGCTCGCGCCCGGGCAGCCGCTCGCGCTCGAGTGGGAGCCCGGCGGTAACGCCGATGCCGACGTGTCGATCGTGTTGAACATCAGCAAACACGGCGGCAGCGCCGGCTACTTGCGCTGCGATACGACGGACACCGGATCGCTGACGATCCCTGCGGACGTGCTGCGAGAGCTGATCGATCTGGGCGTGGCGGGCTTCCCGTCCCTGACCTTGACGCGTCGCACGCGCGGGGTAACGCCGGTCACGGGCGGCAAGGTGGCGCTGGACGTGGCGGCGGAGGCTCATCCGCCCCTCGACGTCGAGGGCTACTGCTCGTGCTTCAACAGCTCCGATTGCGGCTCGTGCTCCGATGCGACCAAGACGGTCTGCGATTCGGTGCGAAAGCTCTGCAATGCGCCCTGAAACCACCCCGACGGTCTCCAGCAAGCTCATGAAAATCCGCCTCGATCACTTCTCGTACCTGTCCCTCGTGTTGTCTGCGGTGGCGATCGCCGTATCGTGTTCGGATTCGAAGGAGGACGACCCGTTCGCGGGTAACGCGGGTGCGCCCGCCGCCGGCT
>JALYWZ010000527.1 GCA_030852505.1 Myxococcota bacterium
AAACACGGGCGGCGCCAAGGGCGGCAATGCGCCGACGGGCGGCTCGACCAGTGGCGGCAGCGACAACACCGGCGGCACCCCCGAGCCCGAAGGTGGCTCACCCGCAACCGGCGGCATGACGGCGACCGGCGGAGACGACGGCACCGGTGGCAGCCCCGAGGGCGGAATGGCGGGCGCGGGCGGCGCGGGTGCCATGTCGGGGGGCGGCAGTGGTGGAGACGGTGGTGTTGGTGGGGCTGAGGGCGGCTCCGCGGGCGAAGGCGGTAGCGGGGGTTCGTGCGAATCCGGTTACATCGTCTGTAAGGGCAACTGCATCGATCCGGACACGGACCTGGACTACTGCGGCGCATCCGGCTCGTGCACCACCGCCACGAACGGCAACAACTGCAACGACAGCACCGAGACGTGCCAGTACGGCAAGTGTTGCCCCAGCGGCTGGATCAATTGCGAGGGCGATTGCGTCAATCCGATGCTGGACGAAGCGTGGTGCGGCGCGGAGGGTGCGTGCGACTCACCGGCCACTGACGGCGATACATGCATCGCGGTTTCCGAGAACTGCAGTGCCGGCGAGTGCTGCCCGGCCGCTACACCCATCTCCTGCAAGGGTCAGTGCATCGATCCGATGACGGATGAGGCCTGGTGCGGTGCAACCGACAGCTGCAACACCAATGGCACAGACGGTGAGAAGTGTGCGAGCGGTTGGAACTGCGTGGAAGGGGTCTGCTGCGATATCGCCGGGGGCATGGTCTTCTGCGACGGTAAGTGCATCAATCCGAAAATCGACGAGGCCTTCTGCGGCGCGGGTGGTGGCGCGGCGTGTAACAACCCCGCCGGAAAGAGCTGCGGCGGAACCGAGAACGTGTGCTGCGACAGCAATTGCATCGACCCGCTGACCGACGAAGCGCATTGCGGCGCTTCTGCTTCCGGCTGCACGGATATGTCGGACGACGGCAATAGCTGCACCGGAGCGACGCCGTTGTGCACGAACGGACGTTGCTGCGCCGCGGGCCAGGTGTGGTGCGGCACGCCCTCCCCCGGAGGCTGCATCGATCCGAAGACGGACGAAGCGCACTGCGGCGTCAGCGAGCGCAACTGCGGGGGCGGTGACGTCTGCACCACTGGCGAGATCTGCCACGACGGCATGTGCGAAATCGACGACTGAGCTCCGGCGTTCAGATCGGCTGATAATCGGGCGCTCCGTGGTTCACGCTGAGCGCCCGATGCGCTTCTTCGGCACGTCGAGCTCTGACGGAAGCGGAAGGCCAGGGGCGGTCGGAATTGCGCTGCTGAGCTTCCTATTGACGTCGTGACGCTTCCAACGCAACCAGCCGGAGCTGGCGACCGATAGAGACGGCATCGCGGGTCGTCTCCACCTCGCCACAGGGGCTCCTATGTACCACCGCATCCAATCTCGAATTCTGTTCCCGGGTCTCGCCAGCGCCGCGCTGGTTAGCAGCGCCCTCCCGAGCTGCGGAGAAGCCGACTGGCCTCGAAACCAAGACCTGCACGACGACGCCATCGTCAACCGGCGGTTCCACTAGCTTCGGCGCGGGCGGCCTCAATTTCGCTACCAATCCGAACAGGGGCGAGGCGAGGGCGGCTGGCGCGGCTCCGACTGGCAGCGGCGGCGAAGCGGCGATCGGCAGCGGCGGCGAAGCGGGAGGCGACTCTGGCGAACCCTGTTCCGACGAAGGCAAACGTCGATGCGCGGCCGCCGCCGAATCGAGCATTCTCGAGTGCAGCGGCGGCGTCTGGGTCGTCGCTGAGACCTGCGTGCGCGGCGAGCTCTGTGATTCGACCCGAGCGAACTGCGCGACAATCGCGCCTGGCTGCGAGCGACTCTGGCCAGGCGGAGCCTTCTGCGAGGACAACGAGCTCGTCGTCTGTGGGCCTGACCTTGTCACGGTAAAGCGGGAGGCGTGCGAGGGACGCTGCGCGTCCGGCGCTTGCGTTGATGACGGGCCCGGCGGCGCGCCGAACGGAAGCGGCGGTTCCCCCAATACGAACGGTGGAGCCAACGAAGCGGGTTCCGCGCCAACCGACAGTGGCGCGGGCTCTGGCAACGCAGCAGGCGCCCCAGCCGGCAACCTCTGCTCACCGAACCCCTGCGCGGTCGACGACATCTGCAGCATCCACGGCGATACCTACGCTTGCAGGGCCCCCACCTTCGAGTGGTTGGAACCCCTCTCGGGCTGGACTAGCTGCTCGGCCAGCGACGTCAGCGACGACGGGCAGGTCGCAGTAGGAGGATGCTTCGATACGGCGACTAGGCAGCGTGCATTTCGGTGGACGCGCAAGGACGGCATGGTGGCGCTGGGAGACCTCGGCGATGAGAACTACGCCGTTGCGGTCAGCGGCGACGGCGCAGTGATCGTAGGTGAGCACAAGATCGGCAACCAGCGGCATTGGTTCCGCTGGACAGTCGCGACTGGAATGCAGGCCCACACGGGACTCGACGGCGAAGTCTCTGCGAGTGCGCGGGATGTCAACGAAGACGGCTCGGTCGTTGTGGGCCTGAGCGAAGACGACGAAAGTGTGGATCACGCATTCCGCTGGACGACTTCCGGCGGCGGAGCGAAGCTCGGAACCCTCGAAGAAAACGCCTCGAGGACCGTCGCCGACGCTGTTAGCGGCGACGGGACGACCATTGCCGCGCCGAAGACGGGCGGGCATTTCGCTGGACTGCGGGCATGGGCATGGTCGCGTTGTCCCAGCCGCCAAACATTGGAAACTCGTCGGTGGAAGCGATGACGCCGGACGGCTCGGTGATCGCCGGTTATGGCTCAGCAGACGGCGTCTTTGTCGGGCTGCTCTGGCGGAACGGCGGAGTCGAAGTCTTGGGCGAGCTTGGACAGCAGGTCACCGGGGTGAGCCACCAGGGCGTGGTGGTCGCGGGAGAAGTGGTCTGGACCGGCAAGCTGCGGACCGCCGATGCTGCGCTCGGCGACGCGGGTATCGATCTGCCGAACGGCGCGACCCGGATGCACGTAAATGGCATTACCCCCGACAGCAAGACTTGGGTGGGATTGTCGATCGGTGCGCAACAGGCTTTCATCGCCCGGCTCCCCGAGTGAGCGAGGGCTACACTCCGAAGCGCACGCCCGCGCCGTCGAGATCCGCACTCGCGGTTGAGGGCTCGGCCGAGGCTAACCGAACTTAAAGGCCGCCGACACCGGCGCATGATCCGGCTGCAGCTCGGCAACCCGCGCGTTCGGGTTGTCTCCGATTGAGCGAATGGTTTCGATCAGTGAATCCACCTGCACCGGGAGACGTCGCGTCCCGCTCGGTGCTTCGCGGGGGAAGTACTCCTCCGAGACGAAGATCTGGTCGAGGAGCTCGCCTTGGCCATGGTGAATGCGCGAGAAGCGCCGTTCGGCAGGGATGCACGGGGCGAGGTTCCAGAGCCGGGAGTCGTCGCCGGCATCGGGGCGGTCGAAGCCGGCGGTGTCGATTTCGCTGCCGTTGGGGCCCTGGAGGATCTGCGTCGTGGCGGCAGAAGGGCCGTCGTTGAAGTCGCCGAGGACGGCGAGGGCGTTGGCGCGGTTGCCGACGATGATGTCGTTGGCTGCGAGGCGCACCGTGGTGGCCTCGGCGGCGCGACGCAGTAGCGCCACCGCAGCAACGCGGGCTCTCAGGTCTTCGTCACGGGTGGAAAAGGCGGTACCGCCGGTGGGGCAGGGGAAGCTGAGCAGCTTGGATTTTAGGTGAACGTTGAGGAGGTCGCTCGTGAACGCTCCTTTGGTCACGCGGACACGGAGCGCGCCGCGGCCCATCGCGGTGCATGGGCGCCCGCTCACATCGTGGACGCTGAGCGACGCGACGGGCTCGGGAAAGAGGGTGATGTCTTGCTCCTCGTCGAAGGGCAGCTTGGAGATGAACGCCACGGAGATGCCTCGCCCGTCCTGGATGCCCACGCGAGAGAAGGGAAAGCTGTTTCCGAGCTGGTTTCGGAGGTCGGTGAGCGCCTGCGGGCTTCCTACCTCTTGCAGGGCCACGACGTCGGGGGCGAGGGTGTCGAGGGTGCGGCCGAGGAAGGCGAGCTTGGCGTCGTAGGCTAAGCGCTGGGGCTTGGGGGCTGTGGGCGGTGGGCGGAACAGGTTTTCGATGTTCCAGGTAGTGAGCTTGAATGGGGTGGGCATGGTCCTCCTCCTTCGGGTCAACGGTCATCGCTGCCATTCGGCGCGGGCTTCACGTGCCGCCCGGAGCTCTGCTCGAGTCAGCGGGCCGCGCATCAGCGACAGGGTGTGACGCGGCCGCAGTAACAGCGGGCCGGAGCTCGCGTGTGCGTTCTGCACGAGAAACGAGCGTGGGTTCAGGCGCTTCAGGATGTCGCCGAGTTGCTTGCCGTCGGCGTGCGCGCCGTCGGAGCTGGTGATGCCGTCGAGGACGCGCTCGCGGTCGGCGTCGGTTTGCAGGCGTCCGAGCATCCAGAGGCCGGCGTTTGACAACGCCCGGTAATCGAGG
>JALYWZ010000528.1 GCA_030852505.1 Myxococcota bacterium
GCTCGAAGCAGGCGCCCGAGCCGGAGCTGCCGACGATGTCGAGGCGGCCGGAGTGCGCGGCGGCGAGGGCGTGGGAATGGCGCAGGCCGAGGCCGGCTCCGCCGCGGCGCGTGGAGACGGGGCCGTTGAAGACCGAGCTCGCGCGCTCGGGGGCGATGCCGGGACCCTCGTCCTTGATGCTGAAGATGACCTGCGAGTCTTCCTCTCGCAGCTCGAGCGTGACGCGACGGCCGGACGGAGTGAACGCGATGGCGTTCAAGAGCACGTTGGTAAGGATTTGTAGGACAGCGCCCGAGTCGTTGATCCGCGCATGACAGCCGGGCTCGGGCTCGAGCACGAGGTCGACGCCGCGCCGGCGTGCCTCGGGCGTGACGCCGGTGACAGCGCCGGACGCCGCTGCGTGTGCGGTGCCGTAGGCGCTCGACGCCTCGAGCACTTCGGCGCCGATGGCGCGGCGAGCAATGCCGTGACCGAGGCGAGCGTGAGTTCGCGCGACGTCGAGCGCTTCCCGCGCGCTGCCGTCGGGAAGTTGCGCACGCACGACGTCGAGCCACCCGAGCACGACCGTGAGCGCGTTCGAGACGTCGTGCAGAGCGAAGCCCAGTTCCTGCGTGCGCTCGTCGGGCTCTGCGCCCGGTGCTCGGCGTGCTCGCGTCACCGGCCAAAAGTAACGTGGGAATTCCAGCCCGGCCAGCTCTTTATGTCTTCGCGTGAAACTTTGAGGGGTGAATGTCCGCGCTTATCAAACTCTGTGACGAGCTAGTTCAGCGTCTTTACCGGCAGGTTCACCGATGCTGGAAGGAAAAGCGTGTAGCGATCACCCACACCGACGCGTGTTTCCGCAATGGGCACCGCGGCGCGGGCGTTGCTGACGGAGGTGACGGGCTGCCCTTCGGCGTCGAGCAGGAGGTACGCGCGGAGCAGTGATTGTGCGGGCCTGTAGCGCGCTGGGTAGATCTTGATCGTCTGGCGCGGTGCATTGGTGATTCGCACGTCACCCTCGAGGCGTATCGGCAACGGCAGCTGCACCGGCGCGAGCTGCATCGGGCTCTCGACGTCGGTACCGAGGTCTATGCCGGCCATGACGAACCACGGCAGCTTGGACGCATCCGGTGGCCGCACGGAGAAGTCGACTTTGCCGAAGTCCGAGTCGACGTTGAACTGGCCGCTCACCTCGCTGATCGAGCCGAGCGCGGGGCGTGGTGCGGGTGGGGCAGCGCCGAGCGCCCGCGTGAGCAGGCTGGAGCCGTCGCCGAGCTTGGAGGGCTCTACGGCAACCAGGGCCCCGAACACTCCCGAGTTGTTCCAGCTGGAGACGGCGCGCCCCGTGAGCTCGAGGCGGACCGGCAGCTCGAGCGTGCGTCCGGTCTGACGGCGTGGCGTGTCGGCCACCTCCCACTCTGCATCGGCTGCGGCGTAGGCCTCGCTGTTCTGGTCGGGGGTGGCGCGAACGCGATACTTTCCAGGCAGCAATGCGGCGGTAAAGCGGCCGTTGCGGTCGGTCTGAGCGCGCGCCTCGAAGGTCGCGGACACGCCGGAGCCGAAGGTGGCGAGCTCGGTTGCGGTGAGCACGACCTCTGCGGACAGCGGACGACTATCGCCAGCGCCGAGCACCTGACCCTCGAAGCTGACCGGAGCGGGCAAGGCCGGCGGCGGCTCGATCACCGCCGAGCCGCGATCGAAGATCTCGATCGTCTTGCGCTGGTAGTAGAAGGTCGGCGCGGACGACCCCGCCGGGGGAGACAGGCGCAAGAGCTCCGTCGAGCTCGTGTCGGCATCCGGGATTCCGTAGGTCCAGACCGGATAGTAATAGAGCGGCGGGTCGAGGTCGTACGGGCTCTTGGCGTCCGCCCGGATGGTTTGGGTGGTCGAAATCAGCCGGCCGCCGTCGGGCTCGACCACGGCGACCGTCCACCCCTCGAGGCTGTACGCCGTGGGCAGCCGCACCTGAACGCCGAGCGAAGCGGGGCTCGGCAGCTTGCCGGTCAGCGGGGCGAGCGCGGAGGCCCCGAGCGGCTGCTGCCGGATGAGCTGAGGGGGCAAGCTGCACTTCGAGCGGAGCGGGTCGTTCGCGGGCGAGGCCGAGAGCGGGCGCGGCTCGACGTACACGTCGTAAGCGCCGAGTGGCCCGAGAAAGCGCACGGCGTGCGGGAGCGGCTCGTTCCCTGCCTCGAGCAGCTCCGTGTTGACCTCCGCTCGGTATTCGTCGGCGGCGAGGCCCAGGCGGCCGACGGAGGGGGTCAGCGTGAAGCGGGCCGGCAACGTATCGCCGACGACGGGCACGCTGCCAGCGGGCTCCTGGTAGGAGACGAAGCTGGCGCCGCGACAGGCCTCGGGCACGCGCGCGGTCACCGTGATTTCTGCGAAGCCGCCGAAGTCGAGGTCGAACTCGCCGGAGAGCGGGATGGCCGTCTCCAGGTACACGGGTTTGCCGCCGAACCCGGTGGCGGTGCTGTGCGGAGTGAGCTCGAACAGCACGCGCTCGATGCTGACCTGCGCGGGGCGCGCCAGACACGTTCCTTCCGAACAGAACCCCTGACCACAATCGCTGCTCGACGTGCACTCGTTGACGGCCGTGGTGCGCTCTCGCTCGGCGAGCGCGGTCACGGAACAGCCGGACAGCGCGTAGGCGAGCATCCACGGCCAGAGCGCGCGGCTCACGGCTGGATCTCCGAAGGGCTCGGGCAATTCAGGAGATCGTTCGGGTTCCGGCCCGGCGGAACGACGTTCAGCCACCAGGTGATCATCGAGGTATCGCCCACGCCCTTGATCAAGTCCGGTCGGCAGCGGAGACCGTCCCAGTTGTTCTCGTGGGAGACCAGCAACGTCAGCTGGTAGCAACCTTCCGTGGCTTCGCTCGCCTGCGCCCGGAAGCGCACCGCGCGGTCGGTCTCGTCGAAGGTGCCCGGCGCGACCGTGGCGCGATAACAGAAGACCTCCTTCGTGCGCTCGGGAAAGCCGAAATCCTGGAGCAGGCCGAAGGCGACTTCGTCGCCGTTGTCCTCCGAGCGGATCGGGATGTCGAAATCGATCGTGACCGGCAGGTCGGTCTCGACGATGACGCGCCCCACGATCGGTATGGCGGCGGCCACGTCCAGGAAGACCGGCGTGGTCGCGGGTTCTTCGTACTGCGGTGGATCCGCGACCAGGCAGCCGCTCGCGAGGGCAGACAGCGCCGACAGGCACAGGCTGGGAAGCGCGAGCCGGTGTCGCGCGCGGAGCTCGGGTCTCATGCGGTTTGCCGTATCTTTATCGCCGCCCTACCGGGCGTCAAAGCCGCGAGCTCCGGACCACGCGCCAGCGCGTTTCGGCGTACTCGAGGCTCACGGCCATCTGGAGCAGGGAGCGGATCGAGGAGCTCGAGCGGGCGAGCTCAGCGAGCGAGTCGGGGTGGCCGAGCCGCTCGACGGGTATCTGCTCGTCGATGCAGACCTCGCGCAGCGCGACGCCGAGATCGCCGCACACGAACAGTCCGGCGCGGCGGGTTGCGGCGCCTGCGAGGTGCATCGCGCCGTCGTACTCGAGCGCGCGCGGCTCGTCGCACAGCTCGCGCAGCTGGCGCTGCAAGCGCGCCGGGATGCTCTCCCAGAGGATCTCGGCCAGGCTCGGGATGCCTCCGGAGCTCGAGCCGCCCTGAGGCGGGCCGAACGCGAAGCGCAGACCGGCGAGCACGGCGCGCGCCTGGGCCTCCGACGAGCCGAACAGCAGCACGAACTGCGGGAGCGTGCCGAGCAACATCGCGCCGAGGTGAAAGGCGAGCTCCGGCGTCTCGCTGCGCACGTCCCCCGAGACCACGATCGCCGGCGGCGAGAGCAAGGCCAGGCTCACGGTGATCGAGCCGGCGCTGCGGCGCTGGAAGAGCGGCGTGCGGGAAAGGCCGAGCGCGCGCGACGCCGCGGCGTACGCCTTGGCGAGCGGCGTCGGTGAGCCCGGTGGCACGCGTTCGAGGCCGGTCACGCCGTAAGTCGAGGCGTCGCGGCGGAACACGTGCTCGGCCCCCTCCCAGACCAGCGCGAAGGCATCGAGCGCCCGCGAACCGAGGTCGCGCAGGATCAGCGTGCGCACCGTGTCGGGGTTGTCTTCGATGTCCGAGAGCGGTGGCGGGCGCGCGCGCTCCGCGGCGCCGTCGAGCACCGCCAGGGTGTGCGTGATGGCCTCGGCGTGTACGGCGTTTCCCTCGCGCAAGGTCGCCTGATAGAGGCGCTCGAGCGCAAAGCGGTCCCCCGGGTGGAGCAGCGCGAAGCGCCGGCACACGAGCAGGAAATCGCGCGCGCGATCCGGGTTTCGCTCGAGGCGCTCGAGTAGCTCTCGGCCAGCACCATAGTCGCCCGCGAGCAGGCCCTCGTAGAGCGCGGCTTCGTGGGAGTCGCGGAGCAGCGCCGGCGGCTCGGTCGAGGTGCGGCGCTCGATCATCGGCGCGAGGCGCTCGGCGGACGGGCGCACCGAGTAGCGG
>JALYWZ010000529.1 GCA_030852505.1 Myxococcota bacterium
GCGCAGAGCTGCCCGCGCAAACGCGCCTCTCGCCGCAGAACGTCGAGCTCGCGCTGACACGCTGCCTCGAGAGCTCTGTCACCGACGCCGAGCTCGCGCGCTTTTCGGCGCGCACCCCGAAGAGCGAGCGGAGCCACGTGCTGCTCAGCGCCAACGTGTTCACGGCGGCCCTGCGCGCGATCGCGACCGGCCTCGTCGCCTCCCCCCGCGTGTTCGTGCGCGCCTCGCGCCGAGAGCCGAAAATGGCCGGTTTCCTCGCGGAAGCCGCGCCCGCGTCGTTCACCCTCACCGACGAGCTCCGACCCGCAGCGGGCGATCAGGTCTTCGCTTACGCCTCCGACGCCACGCTCGAGTCACTGCGGCGAACATTCGCGCCGGGGACGATCCTCCACGCCCACGGCTCGGGCTTCGGTGCGGCGGCCGTCGATTCCCGTACCCTCGCCCCTCACGACGAGGTCGAGCTCGCGCAGGCCCTGTCGTACGACGTCGCGCTCTTCGATCAGCGCGGCTGCCTGAGCCCGCGCGTCGTCTGGTTGCAGGGAGACATCGATAGCGCGCACGGGTTCACGCGCGCCGTGGCCCGAGCGCTCGCCGAGCGGGACCGGGACCTGCCGCCGGGCGAGCTCGACCCCGAAGAGCGCGCCGACCGCGAACGCTGGCGCGCCGCGCTCACCTATGCCGGACACGTCGAGCCCGCAGGCTCCGGCTTCGTCGCTGTGCTCGACGAACCGCCGCTCGAGCTACCCGAGCTCGGCGCTCGCTCGTTGCTCGTCCTCGCCTGCGCTGACGCCGCCGCAGCGGCCCGCCCGCACGCCGCGAAAATCACGACCCACGCGGTCAGCGGCTCAGCCGAATTTTCGGCCAAATTCTCGCGTATTCTCCCGAAATCACGCGCCTCGGCCTGGGGCCAGGTCCAGCGTCCGCCCCTCGACGGGCCCGTCGATCTGCGCTCGCTACCAGAGCTCGACTGACGCGCGCGCGTTCACTTCTTCTTCGCGTCCGCCTTGGCCGCCTTCTCTTTCTCCTCGGCCGCCTTGCGCTCGGCTTCTTCCTTCTCCTGGGCCTCGCGCGCCTCCTTCTCTTCGAGCTCCTTCACGCGCGCCGCCTCTTCGGCCTCTTCCATCTCCGCCGTCTTGCACTCGAGCGCCTGTCCGCCAATGAACACCTCGCGCACCGAGCTCGTCCCCGCGCGGTTGGAGCGCTCGGCCTCGATCAACGCAAAGTTCGCGTTGAGTCGCGCCGCCTGATTGCGGAAGTCGTTCTCCGCTCCCGTGCGCGCAGCTTTCTCATCGTCCGAGCTCGACCTGCCACTGATGTCACCGAGCGACTTGCAGTGCAGCGGCTTCGTGCTCTCTCGCACCACCTTGACGTTCTGGGCTTCCGGATCGAGCTCCTTCACGCTCCCGAACAGACAACCGAACAAGCTGCCAGAAACCAGCAGAATAACGCCGAACTTCGCGCACAGATGGACCATGGCGGGCACTCCTCTCGCGCCGCCGAGCCTACCACCATCCGCGCCAGCGCCGTAAACCTGCCCGTGCCCGTGCCCGATTGCTCCTGCACCAATCGCGTGTCCCTCACCCTCCGTTTACGGTCGCTGGAGACAGTCTAGCCCACGAGCGGCAGCCGCCGCGGAGCACTCCGGGCTCGCGCCACCACGCTGAGCGGCTCGTCCGACAGCGGGAGTGTCTGATTCTTCGCGTAAACCGGGTGACGGCCGTGCGTCTTGAACCAGTCGGCGACGGTCGCGGTCATCTTCATCTTCTCGACGATCTGCCGGAAGCCGACGCCCGTGTTGTACGCGCAGAACGAGATCTCTCCCATCTGCGTGCCGTAGGGGATGATGCACATCTCCGTGCGCCGGAAGTCGTAGTTGAACAGGTCCTGAAACCACATGCCGGCGACGAACAGGAAGCGCCACTCGAACTTTCCGGCGTCACCCTCGCTCGCGCCCACGCGATCCCCGCTCGCGCCGATCTGGCTCAGCAATTGGCGAGCGCACTCGACGACGCCGTAGCCGGCAGGCGCGCGATCCGCTCGAAAATTTCGCAGCAGCGACATACCGAGCGCGATCTGCGTCTCGAGCCGCGGGCGGCCGCTGTCGGCGATCTCCTGCACGTCGGCAAGCAACTGCTCCACGTTCAGAAACTCGGCGACCGGCACCATCTGCTTGGTGCGCTTGTGCACGAGCAGCACCGTGCCGATACCGCAGTTCGGGTGACAGCCGCATTTGAGGGCGCCGAAGTCGGCGTGCTCGCCCTGCATCACGTCGACCGCGTCGCTGAACGGGTTCATCGCGCTCAGCGGGAACCAGTCGCGCATCGGCTCGGTCTGCCCGAGCTGCTGCGATAAATCGTGAGCCAGGTGGCTCAGCGTGTAGCGCTGGCGCTTGCGCTGTTCGTCCGAGATGTCCTCGTCGCGGCCGGTGAAGCTCACGGGTTGGAACGACACCACCGTGACCTTGTCGGCGTTATCGACCGCAAACTGGACGATCGGTCCGACCTGGTCGTTGTTCACGCCGTTGACGACGGTCACGACCAGCACCACGTCGATGCCGGCCGCGGCCAGGTTCTCGATCGCCCGCAGCTTCACGTCGAACAGGTTGCCGACCTTGCGGTGGGCGTTGGCTTCGTTGGTGACGCCGTCGAACTGCAGGTAACACAGCCGGAGCCCCGCCTCTTTGGCCGCCTTGCAGAACTCTGCGTCCTGCGCGAAGCGGATCCCGTTCGACGCGCACTGCACGCAGAAGTAGCCGACTTCGCGCGCGTAGCGGATCGCTCGCAGAAAGTGCGGGCTCAGCGTGGGCTCGCCGCCCGAGAATTGAACGCTGAGCTGGCGGCGCGGCTGGATCCCCACCGCGTCGTCCAGGATCTTCTGCACGTCTTCCCACTCGAGCTCGTGGACGAAGCCCACCTGGTTTGCGTCCATGAAGCACGGATCGCACATCATGTTGCAGCGATTGGTCAGATCCACGGTCAGCACCGAGCCGCGGCCGTACTTGATCGTCGAGCTGCCGTGATCGCGCAGCTTGCTCGGCGGCGACTCGAAGTCCCTGCCCGGGAACAGCCGCTCGATCCTGCCGAGGAACGCCGGATCCATGCTGATCACGTCTTCGAACTCACCGTGGACGGGGCAGCGCTTGTGCATCACCACGCGCCCGTCTCGCTCCACGATCTGCGCCTTGATTTCCCCGGGGTGATCCTGGAGGAACTCGCGCAGGTCGGTCTCTCCACGCAACACCTTGGCCCGCGTCTCCTTCACGCACTCGGGGCACAGCGAGTCCGTGCTCCTCGGCCAACCGAGGGGCGGCGACGTGCGCTGCGCCTTCCTTTGCAACGGTCCTGGCGCCCAGCTCGGCTCGATCGGGGGCCGCGAGAACCGCTCCGAGTAGGCTCGCCAGACCGGCCAGGCAAAACGTGCCGCGGCGCTCAGCGCCTCGCCGATCACGGAGCGATTCAAATTAAGCAAGTTCACGCGGCGGCTAGCATATACGACCCTCGCGAGCGCGGGGCTCGCCAGCCGAAGATCGCAAAACCCCCCAGTCGACCATCGACCCGCGGGCCAGTCGGGGGCTCGACCACGAGGATCCGTCGCGCGGAGGCCCCGAACATGCCAAAGGATCGAGCGGCGCAGACCACGCGGAACCTTGGCACCTTCCTTCATCGTCTTGAGCGACCTGCACCTCTCGCACGGCGGCTCACGGTCGCTGGCTCGGGATTGTGCCGCATTGATCCAGGCTCACGCCGGCACGGAGATCGTGATCGCGGGCGACGCCTTCTCGCTCTCGAGCGATCCGAGCGAGCGCGATCCGGTCGAATCGGTGACCACGCTGGTGAAGAGCGAGCCGAGCCTCGCAGCAGCGCTTCGGGCTCACCTCGCGTCGGGGTCCGAGCTCACGCTGCTCGCGGGCAACCACGACGCCGCCGTCGCCGACCCGCGAACCCGCGCGGGTCTGCTGTCCGCGCTCGAGCTCCAGGAACACTCCCCGCTCGCGGTCGAACCCTGGTTCATCCGCCGCGGCCGGGTCCACGTCGAGCACGGCCACCTCTGGGATCCCGACAACGCACCGGCCCATCCGCTCTCGAGCTGGAGCGGCCGCACCGAGCCGCTCGGGATCGCGCTGACGCGACGCTTCATCGCCCGCTACGGCGTCTGGCAGTTCGCGCATGCGCACGAGACCACCGTGGCCGGCGGCCTTTCGCGCGCCTTCAATCTCTTCGGCCCGCGCGCGCCGCTGCTGATCGCACGCTACTTCCTGAGCTCGGGCGCGTTGTGCGCCGAGAGCCTGTTCGAGCGCGGCCTCGGGAACGAGCGTGCGCGCGGCCAGGCCGCGCTCGAAGAGCTTTCGGCGCTGAGCGGCGTCGATGCCACGGCGCTCGCCGCGCTGATCGCGGCCGCCCCCGAGCCCACGCACCTGCGCTTTCGAAACTTGTTTTTGCGCCTCTACTACGA
>JALYWZ010000530.1 GCA_030852505.1 Myxococcota bacterium
TCACGGGCCAGATGTCTGCGCCGCCGGCGTTGCCGCCAACGGCAGGTGCGCCGTCGGCAACCGTCAGCCTGCACCTCCGCGTGAGCGCTGACACCGTGCGGGATTTCAGGCACTGGGAGGCCATCTATCTGCGCCATCGCGGCTCGGCGCTGCGCGACACGACCTTTTTGCGCTTCGCGTGCGAGCTCTTCCTCGACACGTGGCGCCCGCGCGGTTCCGACGTGGAATACGCTCACATCTACGAGCGCGACCGCCATCGCTGTCAGAGTCCGTGTTGCGGGCGCCGCGACGTCACGCCGCATCACCTCCGCTTCCGCTCGCAGGGCGGCTGACCAGCCTCTGCAGCTGGTGCCACCTCGAGGGCATTCATCGAGGACAGATCTCTGCAACGCCTCCCGCCTCCAACATCCGCTGGACCTTCGGGCGCAGCGCACACACCGTGGTCGAGGGCCGGCGGCGAACGCGAGCATGCGACGACTGATAGCCACGCTCTCCAATGATCCTTTCGACCCCCGTCGGCCCGAAAATCGATCGACTCTTCCATTTCGCGGGCCCTAAGCGGTGTTGCGGCAAAGCGTACGACGACGACCTCGGACACCCGTGGTTCCGGCTCTTCCGTCAACGAGCTCCTCCCGGCTGGAAAACTTCGAGGCTCATCGCGGCGCGGTAAGACAGTCAATGTCCGTGCACGGATCGCGCGCAGCGACTGCCGCGCGTATATTGCGAGCACTCGCAGCGATGCGTTGGTGGGTCCAGCAGCGGAGTAAGTCGCAGATGAAGATCAAGATAGTGGTGGGTAAGAAGCGGGTCCTGGAGAACGAAGGGCACGACGCGCACGTCCTGGTACGGCTGCTCGCGCCAGCGGCGCGGCCAGGGGCAGTGCGTCCAGCGCTTGCAGTCGTCCCGGTGATCGACGTCTCGGGCTCGATGGCAGGCGGAAAGCTGCGCGCCGTGAAGCGCGCGCTCGAGCGGCTGATCGACCATCTGGTGCCAGGCGACCGCGTCGGCTTGGTGAGCTTCAGCGACGACGCCCGAGTCTTGCTCGATTTGGCCGAGGTGAGCGAGGCGTCGCGGAGCCGCTTGCGCGCTGCCGTGCGCGCGCTGGCCGAGCAGGGGGCTACCAACCTGGCGGCGGGTTTCCTTGCCGGCCGCCGGGTGCTCGATGCGGCCGGCCTCCCGTCGACGCTCCGCACGCGCCTCGTGCTCCTTACGGACGGCCAGGCCAACGTGGGACCGGCGATCGCGCGACCGGAGCTTCGCGCGTTGGTCCGCGAGCGACTGGCAGGCGCCAGCCTCTCGGCCTTCGGGTTCGGGGCGGACTGTGAACACTCGATCCTGGCAGATCTGGCCGAGGAGGGCGGCGGTAGCTTCGCTTACATCGAACACGAGGATCGCGTCCTCACTGCGTTTGCCCACGAGCTCGGCGGGCTCGTGTCCACCTACGCGAGCAACGTGAGGGTTCGTCTCGTTCCCCGCGCGGGCGCGGCCCTCGAAGAGTCGCTCGGCGACCTGCTCTACCACGGCGAGCTGGGCTACTTCTCGTGCGTCGCGTTGCCTGCGCACGAGCGCGCGTCCAACATCGAGATTGCTCGAGTTCACGTCGCCTTCGACGACGGCTCCGGCGCTCGTCGAGAGGTGAACGCCCCCGTGCTCGTCGACTACGTGGCGCCTGGCGAAGAAGACGAGGTGGCGGATCCCGAGGTGTTCCGAGCGTTCGAGGAGCGGCTGTTGCGCGACGCGCAGGCCGCGGCGGAGGCCCACGCGCAAGCGGGTGAATACGGCGCCGCGGAGAAGGCGCTGCGCCAGGTCATTGCCCGCCTCGGGTCGCCCGAGCTGAAGGCCTTCGCGGCGCTGCAGCTGCTGCCAAGCTACCTGAATCAGCATGCCTACTCGGCTGGCGCGGGGGTGCGCGCATCGGCCAACGTGGCGCTCAAGAAGCGGCGGATGGTCGCCGCGAGCCCTGCCGTCGCCGACGTCTTCGCCGTGCCGCTCAGCGCCGACGAAGTGCGGATGGCAGCGAGCTTTCGTGAGCCGCCCGGTGAAGGCTGAGCGGGACGGCCAATGGGAACGGCACGCGCGCTGTCCGCCTAGATCAGACCGGCGAGCTGCAAGTAACCCAGTAACTCCGGATCATCGACGGCGATCGGGCGGAGCTTCGTGCCGAGGAGCTCGCGGTGCCAGGTGCCTTTCTCACCCTCGCGGGTGAAGCGGTAGCGGTACTCGAGGATCCGCAGATAGCGCGGCGGGCGTTCGGGGAACGGGTCGTGAGCGAGCAGCGTCCTCACACCGGGGTCGCCCTTGAGCAGCTTGTAGACGAGATTCAACGCCCACGGCTGGTCGAGCCGTCCCATGGCGAGGAACCAGAGCTGCCAATCGAGGCGGTAATGGTATGGCGAAACCAGGCAGGGAGGCCGCATGGGATCGCCCGGCTTGCAGGGGAATTCGTACGGAAGCCAGCGCGCCGTCTGGTCGGGGAGCTCGGCGGCAGTACCTTCGAACACCAGCTCGCGCCGCTCTTTGCCGACGCTGCCGAACGCGCCGTAGGTGTTCACGAGCTGGAACGGGTCGAAGGAGCGGTTCATCGCCTGGCGCGGCGAAAGCAGGTTGACGATCGGGTTGATGCTGAGCAGCCCGATCACGGCCGCGAGCGCGATACCGATGCCGCGCCAGAGCTTGCCGGCGACCTGCGGCGGGCGTCGGGGTAAGCGCCGCGTGACGAACGCGAACACCCCGTCGTCGAAGCAGGCGAGCGCCACTGCGATCGTGAGCCAATTCAGGAACGACAGGTTGCCGCTCAGGATCAACAACACCTGGAACCCGATGATGGCCGTACCCGCGATCAGCCGGGCACGCCGCGGTCCGAAAACGAAGAAAGGCGCAACCAGCTCCACCGCGTGATTGACCAGCACGCCAACCCGATGCGTGAGCGCCGGCATTCGATGCAGGATCGGGCTCAACGGGTTGGGGTTCGGCTGAGTCTCGTAGTGGTAGTCGAGACATGTCAGATCCATCCAACAGGGATCTCCGCGGAGCTTGATCAGACCGGCGCCGAACATCACGCGGAACGTGAGCCAGCGAAACAGAACCAACATCAGCCGCGGGGGCTCGGGCGCGTTCGCAAAGCGGAGCGCGGTCGGTGGGGCCAGGAAAATTGCCAGAAACCCGGCCTCGCACAGTAAGCTCTCCCAGCCGTAACCGTAGAAGATCTGCCCCACGTGCACGAACGACAGATAGAGAATCCAGAGCGCCGCGAACCCTAGCGCGTTGCCGAAGCCGAGGCAGCCGAGCGCCGACAACACGACGCCAATCGACGCGCACACGGAGAGCATCGCGTCGCTGTCGCCGAACCAGAACACGCTCGGCAGTCGCCAGAACGCAGCGCCATTGGAGCCCAGGCTCTCTCGGACGTGAGCCGCGAACACCCTAACCGGCAACAACCCGTCCGAGCCGAGCAACGGCGCGTGTTGCTCGGCCAAGATCAGAAACGCGATCAAATAGACGAACGAAAGCGCGTGCAGGAGCACGGTGCGCGTCCACGAGTACTCGGGGCGTGGACGCAGGCGGCGCGCCTCGATCTCGTCCTCGTCGGGCGCCTGGGCGAGGGTGGACATGACGCCTGGCAGCCAGGCTAGCGGAGATAGCCGGCGAGCGGCAGGCCCTGCGTGCGGATCGCGTCGGCCACCACTTTGGCGATGCGAACCGCGCCGGAGCGCGAGAGGTGCGTGTGATCGTCGCAAAAGAACTCGCCGACGGGTCCGGTCGTCGACGCGCTCACGTCTCCGCCCGGGATCGGGCAGAAACCGAGCGACTGGTAGAGCGCGACGCTGTCCGCGTGCAGATCCAGCGCGGGAACGTCGCTGGTCTTGGCCGCTTCGAGCGTGGCAGGGACGAAGTCTCCGCGGCTGCCGCGCGCGGTGCTGCCGTTGCAGGCGATCATGCTGAGCGGAGTGACGAATACGGGCGTCGCGCCGCGCGCCTTCGCCGCCTCGGCCATCACGCCGTAAGATTCCTTGAATGCCTCGATCCCGACGTGGCGATCGCAGTCCGGGCTGCCGTCGTTGATGCCGAACTGGATGAACAGGTAGTCACCCGGCTTCATGCCGCTCTTCGAGTCCAGCATGGCTTGCCAGCGCGCCTGCAAGGTGGGCTCGCCATTGGCGTCGCGCGCGAGGTTGCACTCACCGGCGGCGTCTTTGGTGGTTTGCACGTCGTAGAGCCACGTGCGCACGCTGCGGCCACCGACCGCGCTGTTCTTGACCGTGACGCGGTCGTCGAACAACGCCTCGAGCTCCGCACCCCAGCCGACGGGACACGGTGTGTTGCCGTTCGCCACCGTCGAATCTCCGGCGATCCACAGCGTGACGTTCGGGAGCGAGGCCGCGCCACCGCTCCCGCCGGATCCGGCCTTCCCAGCGCTGCCGGAGGCCGGCGCACCGCCGCTGCTCGTCCC
>JALYWZ010000531.1 GCA_030852505.1 Myxococcota bacterium
TGGCGGCCGCGAGCTGGCGCGGGTCCGCGCCGAACGCGCCCGCAGCTCGCCGAAGCCCATCGAGCCCAGGCCGAACATCAGCGCGGGCAGCCACAGGTAGTGCCCGACCTGGTGTTGCTCGAGGCCATGATCGCGGATCAAATACTTCGAGCCCCACAGCAGCACCACCGTCGTCACGGGCGCCGCGGCGGCGACGATGAAGCTGCCACGCAGGATGCGCTCGTCGCGGATCAGCAGAAAAATGCTGTCGGGCTTGCGGGAGAACGGGCTCAACGTGCGAAGGCCGCCCATCGGGATCGACGGCGCGTCGAAGGTCGGCCGATCGCGTCCGGTGAACGCGAGCAGGAGCCAGATCGGCACCAGCACCAACCCCATCGCCGCGATCGTGAGGAACGCTTCGCGCCACCCCAGGCGCGACTCGAGAAAGACCGCGAGCGGCGGGCACACCGAGGAGCCGATCGAGTTGCCGAGGTACAGGATGCCGATCGCGCGCGCTCGATCCTTGAACGGCATCACGCGGTGCACGGTCTGCGTCGCGCACGCGAGCGACGGCGCCACGCTGAGCCCGAGCGCGATCCGTAGCAGCAACAACACCGCGAAGCCCGGCACCCACGCGTGCAGCCCGACCACGGCGGAGCTCAACGACAAGGTCAGCACCAGCCCGAAGCGCGGGCCGATGCGCTGGATCAGCTGAGCGAACGGCAGCGAGCCGATCAGGTAGGCCGCAGCGAACCCCGAGGACAGCCAGCCGTAGCCGACGTCGGAGATGCCGAGCGAAGCGGTCACCGTCTCGGCCAGCGCAGACAAGGCCTGCCGGTCGATCAGCGTCACGGCGAGCGCGAGCGTCGTGAACCCGGTCAGCCCCCACGCCCGGGTTCTCGAAACAGAAGACAATGCGCGGACGTCGGAATCCAAAAGCGGGAAGCTCCTTCTCTTCTGCTCGCGACACCCGAGGCAGGGCGGGCTCACGAGGGAAGCTCGAATTGTCGACGGCCGGACGCGGAGTGTCCAGAAGCTAACCGATGTGTTCAATCAGCTGGGGTTGTGGGCCAGAACTACCGGAGGCTTGCCGGGTTTCACCCTTGTCCTATGCTGCATCAGTCGAAAATGGACCGCCGCAGCGTGATAAGCGCGCTCGTCACAGCGCCCGTGTTGGCCGCCTGCAAGGGCAATTCGCCTCACCCGACCGCGGAGCCGTCCGCCGTCGTCAGAGATTTGATCCGCAAGCGTCAACCTTTGGGGTTCCAGTGGCCCACGTTGGATCCCTTCCTGTTCTGTGTGCATCACGACGACGCCTACCCGCAGGGTAACGAAAGCCTCGGTCCGGCGGCCTCGCTCACCGGTCGCCGCCTCGGCAGCGATTTCGAGGTGAAGGACGGCTTTCGCATGTATCACGGCCGCACCGTCCCCGGCTTCCCGTCGCATCCACACCGCGGCTTCGAGACGGTCACGGTGGTGCGTCGCGGCCTCGTCGATCATTCGGACTCGCTCGGCGCGGCCGCGCGTTACGGCCAGGGCGACGTGCAATGGTTGACGGCCGGCAAGGGCATCGTCCACGCGGAGATGTTCCCGCTGCTCGATCGTTCGGGCCCGAACCCCCTCGAGCTATTCCAGATCTGGATGAACCTGCCGCGCGCAGACAAGTTCGCCGAGCCGCATTTCTCGATGTTCTGGAGCCACGAGATCCCGCGTCAGGTCGTGAAAGATCGTGCGGGGCGCGCGACGGAGCTGACGGTGATCGCCGGCAGCATCCAAAAGCTGACCCCGCTTTCGCCTCCGCCGAGCTCGTGGGCATCGCGGCCGAACAGCGAGGTCGCGATCTGGACCTTCAAGCTCGAGCCCGGCGCTCGCGTCACGCTGCCCGCGGCGAGCCCGGGCGTGAACCGCATGCTGTACCTGTTCCGCGGCAACGGCGTGGTGCTGGGCGGCACGCCGGTGTCGAACGGTCACGCTTACGAGCTCCTGGCCGAGCGCGAAGCGACGCTCGAAAATGGCGCGGACACGAGCGAAGCGCTGCTACTCCAGGGTCGCCCGATCGGCGAGCCCGTCGTGCAACGCGGACCGTTCGTGATGAACACCGAGCAGGAAATCCGTGAGGCCTTCACGGACTACCGGCGCACCGAGTTCGGCGGCTGGCCCTGGCAATCGAGCGACCCCGTGCACGGGACGAGCGGCGAGCGCTTCGCGCGGCACGCGAACGGCAACGTCGAACGCGCGACCTGAAACCCGGCTTTCGCGTTGGACCGTCGTTGACAAGAACGCTCGTGCGCGTATCCTGCAAACCCTGATGCGTCTTCGCGCAGCCACCACCACGACCACTACCCGCACTGGCGGGCCGGCGGTCGTGTGCGCGCGTTGAATCGCAATCACTGACCTCCGAGAGCCCGCCCCGACTGGGACGGGCCTCGGTGTGAGTTCTGGTTCCAGTCGGTGTTCAACCGAACCACCGCAACCCGAGAACCAGGACAGATTTCCCATGATCGATGAAGAAGACCACCGCAGTCTGGGTCAGCGCCTCGACCTCTTTCATTTCCAGGAAGAGGCGCCGGGCATGGCTTTCTGGCACCCGAACGGCCTGATTCTGTATCGGATCCTCGAGCAACTCGCGCGAGAAGAGCTCGACCTTGCTGGCTATTCCGAGGTCCGCACGCCGCAGATCCTGAGGCGCCCGGTCTGGGAAGCCAGCGGCCACTGGCAGCATTTCGAACAGGGCATGTTTCGCGTGCTCGACCAGAAGCTCGACGCGGCGGTGAAGCCGGTGAGCTGCCCCGGGCACGTGTACATCGCCGAGCGGCGCCACCCTTCGTATCGCGATCTGCCGATCCGGCTCGCCGAGTTCGGCGTCGTGCACCGCGACGAGCCGAGCGGCACGCTGCAGGGCCTGTTGCGCCTGCGACAGTTCACGCAAGACGACGGACACGTGTTCTGCGCGTTCGAGCAAGCGCTGGACGAAGTGGAGCGCTTCTGTCGCTCCGTTCCGCCGTTCTACGCGCGTTTCGGCTTCGACTCACTCGAGCTCTCGCTCGCGACGCGCCCCGTGGATCGCGCCGGCGACGAGGCGCTCTGGGATCGCTCGGAAGCCGCGCTTTCCGAGGTGCTGAAGCGCCTCGGCTGGGCCCACTCCGTGCAGCCCGGTGGCGGCGCGTTCTACGGGCCGAAGCTCGAGTTCGTGCTCTCCGATCGGCTCGGCAGAAAGTGGCAATGCGGGACGATCCAGTTCGACCTGGTGATGCCCGAGCGCTTCGACCTCGGCTTCGTGGATCGCGACGGGCAACGCCAGCGTGCGGTGATGCTGCACCGCGCGCTGTACGGCAGCCTGGAGCGCTTCCTCGGGGTCTTGCTCGAGCACCACGGCCAGGCGCTGCCGGCCTGGCTTTCGCCGGAACAAGTGCGGATCCTGCCGGTCGGCGAGCCCCACGCGGCCTTCGCGCGCGAAGTTCAGACGGCGTTGCGCGAACGCGGTGTGCGCGTCCAGCTCGACGAGCGCAACGAGTCGCTGTCACGGCGAGTGCTCGATTTGCACCAGGCGCTGGTGCCGTTCGCGCTCGTGATCGGCAAGCAGGAGGTCGCAGCCAGGAGCGTCGCGCTGCGTTCCAAACAGGGGCAACGCCTGCTCCCGCTCGACGCGGCCCTCGCCGAAATCGGCAACGCCTGTCGCATCCCGTCGCGCTCAGCCGGGCAGGCGGCGCTCCGTCACGCGGCGGAATAGCCGCTCGGCGCGGTTCTCGCTCCAGGTGTAGAGCACGATGCGATCCAACAGGGCCTCGACCGCACCGAGCTCCACGCTCTCAGCCCAGGCGAGCCCGGCTTCTCGCTGCGCGTCGGTGGCGCGGTGACGGGGCCGCGCGAGCGTCACGTGAGCCTTGGGCTTGCGGCGCTCGCGACGTCCCGTCGCTGCCAGAAGCAGCGGATCGCAGAACTGAGCCATGAAGGCCTCCGTCTCGGCGCGCCCGCGTTCGAGCAACGCCGAGAGCGCCGAGTACCGGCCCTTCGGGCCCATGGCCGCGATATGCCCCAACGACACGGCGATCGGCGGTTGTTGGGATTGCGGCAACAGCTCGTCGAGCACCGCCAGGGCGCGCTCGGCGCCGGCTTCGCCGCAGCCACCGAGAAACGCCAGCGTCAGGTGCACGTCATCCGGGTGATAGCGTCGAAACCCCACCGGGAGCTCGGGGAGCGTTTCGACGAAGGCGCCGTCGAGCGGGAACGCGAAGAACCAGTTGGGGCGCGGCATCGGAGCGACTGCGAGATTGGCAGCATTGTCGAGCGCTGGTAGAGCCCTCGCAAGCACATGTCGCTGAAGCGGTTCGCGCTCGGATGGTTGCTCGTGGCCTGTCGATCCCACGAGGCTCCCCCGCCCCAGGCTGCCCCCCAACCTCGAGCGGCGGCGCCCGCGGTTGCGAGCGCGCCGGCCGGGCCGCCGGAGTTCGCTCGCACGGACGCGCAG
>JALYWZ010000532.1 GCA_030852505.1 Myxococcota bacterium
CGGCGTGCCGTCCGCCGCGATGGGACGACCGAACACGGAGTAAGTGCCGCCGACGTCGGCCCTGTCGAACGCCGCGTACACGCTCAAATAGCTCGTGCCGTCGAACGCGAGCGACGGGACCGTCCCCACCTGGCGCGTCGTGAGCTCGTGGGGAGCTCCGAGCGTGTTGCCTTGGACGCTGCGGACGAACACGCTCTCGTCGGTGGTCGAGTACCAGGCCGCGAGCCAACTGCCGGCCTTGCCGCCGACCTGGGCGAGGGAGAACGTTCCGGCTTCGGCCAGGACGACGCCTTCCGGATCGAGCCGCGCTCCGTCGGGCCCGACGCGCACGAAGCGGCCGTCCATGTCTTCGATGTCGCGGCCGTTGCGCTCGTCGACCCAGGTGACCGTGTAGCTCTCGCCGTTCCACGCGACCTGATGCGCGCCCTGCGCGTTCTGGACCGCGCTGATCGGAAAATCTCCGTTCTGGATCGCGAGCTCGGGGCTGAACACGCTGCCTTGCACACCCTCACCGATGAAACCGACGAGCAGCCCGCTGCCGCCGGATGCCAGCGACAATGGTTCGGAAACCGCGACGCCGCGCGGCTTGCCGTTCGCGAGCAGCTGGTCCTCTCCGAGCACCTGGCCGGAACTCGAGACGCGCACGCCGCGGATCGAGAGCTCGTCGCGCGAGTCGGCCCAGGCCACGACGAAGCCGTCACCCGACGCTGCCACGGCGGGCACGCCGGCTTCCGAATCGGCGGGCGAGAGGGTCGAAGGCGGGGCGACGCTGGTCGCGTCGATCAACCGCGCCTCGATCTGCGTGCCGTTGCGGTAGGCGACCAGCAATTTTCCGTTTGCACCGGCGACCGCCACTTCCGCGAGGTCCGGGCCAGCGGCGATCGAGATCGGCGTCGCGTCCAGGGGTGTCCCGTCGGGCGCGATGCGCGTGGCGCGGATTCGCGGGCTATCACCCCGCTCTGACCACGCCACCAGGCCGAGCGTGCCGGCGTGGCCGACAGCAGCACTCGGAGCCGTATCGGTGCCGTCGATCGCGTGCTCCGCGGTTTCGATGCGAGCTCCCTCCGTGCTGACCCGACAGAAGGAGATGCCGATCACGTCACCGAGCGTCTGGTACGCCACCAGGAAGTTGGTGCCGTCGAAGGTCACCGACGGATAGCTGGCCGCTCCGCTAGAGATCGCGAACGATTGCCCGTCGAGTGTTCCGTCGGGCAAAAAGAACTGACCGCGAACGCGGATCTCGGCGCCGCCGGATTCGCTCCAGGTCGCGAGGTACTTCCCGCCGCCGTAGGCGAGCGAGGGGTAAAGCTGCAGCGCGTCCGGTACCTCGGGCTCGAGATCCACCCAGTCGAGCTCCAAGACGCGACCTCCCGGCGCGATGCGCACGGCATGGACTTGCGTCTGGTCCTCGAAGACAGCAGCGTAGTTTTCCCCGTCGAAGGCGATACTGGGGCCGTGACCGAGTCGCCCCAGCGTCGGCACGGCCGGGTCCGTCTCGAACGGCTCGCCGATCTCAGCGCTCGGCAGGTTCAACGCCGGCGACTGCGTTGCGGTCGCTTCTTCGCTCGGCTGCGACGAACAGCCGGCCACTGCACACACCAAACACCCGATCCACCAGCTCGAGACCACACGCATCGAACCCTCCGAAGCTACAATCCCGAACCATACGCGACTCTCGGCAAGACGCTTCCCTAAATCGGGAAGCGGGGGGGCACCCCCAGCGGTTGACATCCCGCGCGGTTTCCCTAACGCTGCGGGGGCTTGAAGTTCGTGCCTATTTTCTTACGACGCGTCGCGGTCGGCGCCGCCCTGCTCTTCACCACTCTGCAGTGCGAAGAAGGCTGCAAAGACGGCGATATCTGCGAGTGCGCCAGCGGTAACGAGTGTTACCTCGGCTGCGAAGACGGCGGTTGCGATCAGTACTGTCACAACATGCAGCGCTGCGGCGGCGTGTGTGAGGACGGCTGCAATTTCCGCTGTCACTCCATGAACGAGTGCTCGTCCGCCTGCGGCGACAACTGCGACATGGAGTGCTCTTCGGTCAACTCCTGCGCCGCTCGCTGTGACGTGTCCTGCCGTTACCGCTGCAGCGACGCCGATCGTTGCGGGGTGGAGGTCGGGCCCGGCAGCGAAGTCTCGTGTGACAACGTCTCGAGCTGCGAGGTCGAATGCAACGGCCCGTGTCGCGTCACGTGCCGTGGTACCGGCCGCTGTGAAGTGCGCTGCGCTGGCGGCGAGCAACGCGTGTCTTGCGTGGAGGGGTTTGCCTGTGGCGCTTGCTAAGCTCGCAGGGCTCCTGGCCGGGCTCGTCGCGCTGTCGGCTCTGAGCGGCACCGCGCACGCGCAGAGCACGATCAAGAACCCGGGCGACCGGTTTCCGTACTCCGTCGAGCTCGAGCCACACTTGGTGCTCGGGCCGTTCGATCCGCCGGGACCCGGTCCGGGGGCAGATGGCGGTTACGGGCTCGGGCTGCGCGCCTCGTTCGAGCTCGTACGCGACGGGTTCATCCACAAACTGAACGATTCGGTGGCGCTCGGCGTCGGGCTGGACGTGCTCGAGTACGACGGCGACGCGCGCGGCCAGTGCGAGGAGTTCGAGCCCGGCTTGAACGGGACGCGGATTTGCACGGAGGTCAGCGGTTCGGGCAACTCCGTCTACTATCTGCTCCCAGTGGTGATGCAGTGGAACTTCTGGCTGTCCCGGCGCTGGTCCGTGTTCGGGGAGCCGGGCCTGGTGCTCCGCTACGCGCACGACGATCTCGGCGTCTCGCCGTTCGTCTTGTACGCGGGAGGGCGGCTGCATTTTTCGGACAGCGTCGCGCTCACCCTGCGCATCGGTTACCCGACCTTCTCGCTCGGCGTCTCGTTCCTGTTCTGAGCTCGGCGCGCTGTCGTCTTTCAGAGCCCGGACACGGCCCACTCGAACGTCTCGTCCAGGCGTTTGCCCACGGCGCCGGCGTCGGTGTGCCCGCCGTGCGGAACGTACTCGACCTTGGCTTCGACCCCGGCTTTTTCGAGCAGTCGCGCGCTGACGGTCGCGGCATCGCGGCAGCTCTTGCCTCCGCACACGAACAACACGCGCTGCCCGCCGCTCGTTTTGAAGCGCCGCGCCGAGCTCGCGGACCACTCGCGCTGCCCGCCCTCGGTCAGGATCAGCGAAGGGAAGGTCTTGCCGTGGTCGGCGAGGAAGAGCGCGCCCATGCTCGCGCCTTGAGAGTACGCGACGTAAAGCGCGGGGCCGTCGCGGAGCCGCGCGGCGTGCGCTGCTCGCAACGCATCGAGCGCCGCCAGCAGCTCGGCGCCGAGCGCACGATGATCGGGGTAGTAAAAGCCGCTGTCGTCGCGCTGTGAGAGCGCCTTGCCGCGCAGGCACAATACGACGCGCTGGGCGCGCACGCGCTCGGCCCAGTTCTGACACGGCCATTCGGGACCTCCGCCCGCGCCGTGGGTCGCCACCATCAAGGGTCGCGGCTCCGGCGCGCGGGGCAGCGCGACCACCGCATCCAGAAAGCCGGGCACCGGCAGCGCGACGAGCTCGAACCCCTCGGGTTCCGGCTGCTCTGTGGGCACCCGTTGAGTCGCGTGGGCAGGTTCGGGCGGCGGTGATGATTCAGCGCGGTCGGGCGCGGTGGTGCCGGACGGCTCCCAAGTGGACAGCGAAGCCGGCGCAGGCTCGCGCGGTGGCTGACAAGCGCCGACCGCAAGGGCCAGCGCGAACAGCCGCCAGCAGCCGCTCAGCGACAGGTGCGGTTGCCGCGCGCGCAGCTGGAGCGGCTCGCGTTGCAGTAGACGTCGTCGAAGCAGGCGCAGGCGCCGCATTCGACATCGCAGTTGGTGGCGCTGCAAGTGACTTGCGACTGACACGCCTCGCGTCCCCTGCAATGCACGTTGCAATTGGTGGCGCTGCACTCCACCTTGCCCTGACACGAGCCGTCTCCCGTGCAATCCACGGTGTCGCGCGCCGCGGTGGCGGAAACTCCCGCAGCGCAAGACTCCTCACCGGAGCAGGTCAAGGTGCAGACCTTGCCGCCGCAGCTCACCTTGCCCTGACAGGACTCCGCGCCGGAGCACTCGACCGTCATGGTGTCGGCGCTCCCGTTGACGACGCCGAGGCACGAGCCCGCGCCGTGGCAAAGCACGCGGCAGTCGCTGCCCTCGCAGCGGATGTCGCCGACGCAGGCTCCGGGGTCGCTGCAGTCGACCGTGCACTTGCCTGCTTTGGGGCAGCGCACGCCGCCGCCGCACCCGCCCGGCCCGCACTTCACGGAACAATCGTAGCCGTCGGGGCAGGTGACCTTTTCCGTGCACGTTCCCTCGACGCTGCAGTCGAACTCGCATTTCCCGGTCGGGCAGGGCGACGCGCCGCCTTGTCCGCCGGAGCCGCCGTCGCTGACGCTGCCGCCTTCATTCGCATCCGGTGCGCCGGCGCTGCTCTGATCGTCGT
>JALYWZ010000533.1 GCA_030852505.1 Myxococcota bacterium
GCGCTGCGCCGCCCCCGGCGCTACCGCAAGCGGTTTCTCACTCAAACGCTCCGATCGCGCGCGCTGCGCGCGGGCGGAGCGAAATGTGAGTTTAGGCGTAACGTAGCGGGATGATGGAAATAGATCGGGACCGCTCCACGTTCGTTCGGTTGCGAAACCACGACGGACAGGAGCGATCCGATGACGAGCAGAGGTACCCGAAGCAAGGCGCAGAGTCGAGAGGGGAAGGGCGAAGCGGAGGCGGTAGAGCAACAGTTGCGGCGTGCTTTTACGCCAGAAGTGATCGATCAGCTGCGCGCCGAGACGGGCTACAAGCCGCGCCAACGCGTGGGTACCGCGTTCCGGCTGATGCTCACGGTGGTCGAGGCATTCCTCGTCGGGCAGACGCTGAGCTTCACATCGCTTCGAGCGATCTTCGTCCGGCGTTTCGGTTTCGTGAGACCGTGCCCGTTCCAGAAGAGGTTCAAGCAGGCGTCGGCCGCTGCATTCTTCCGCGCGGCGCTGGAGAAGCTGGTGGCGTCGGTCGCGTCGGCTGCGGGCCTCGAGCTCAGCGGTCCGCTCGGCCGCTTCGCGGATGTGCGCATCTACGACGGCACCGGGCAGCGGCTCCCGCCACGCGGCCGCGATGCGCTGCCGGGCTACACCAAAGGCAAAGCCGGAGCGAAGTGCGTGCTCGGCTACAGCATCAAGACCGGCTTGCTCGAGCACGGCATCTGCGACGCGGAGACCGCCTCCGAAACGCCGCTCTGGCATAAGCTCGTCCCGACCTTCACCAGCGGCGTGCTTTACCTGTTCGATCTCGGCTTCTTCGAGCGCGCCCTGTTCGCATCCGCCAAGGCTGCCGGGGCGCACGTCCTGATGCGGCTCAAGAGCACAGCGAAGGTCAAGGTCGTGGCGCACATGTCCGAGAACGGCTTCGCCCCGCTGCCGGGCTGGTCCATCGCCTACTTTCTGTCGTCGGTCTCTCGGCGGCGTGGGACCGTATTCGATCTCGACATCACATGGGGCAAGGGCAAGGAACTGCTCCCGCTGCGCCTGGTCGGCTACGCCCACAAGGCAACGACGATCCGGTGGTACCTGACGACGGTGCCGCGCAGCATGCTGACAGCTCGGCAAGTTATTCAGGGCTACAGGCTCCGCTGGCTGATCGAGCTTCTTTTCCGCGAGTTGAAGCAGAACGCCGACCTCGGCCGAGCCTTCACTGCCGACTCGCACGCCGTGCAGGCGCTCACCTACGGCGCCATGTTCGCCCCCGCCATCATGCTCCCCATAAGGGGTTTACCCAGCTGGCACGAACTCTTGCTCACGGTCGGCGACGCCCTCGTTGGCCTCGCTCACGAGCTCAAGCCATCGCGCTCTCGACAACGGATTGCACTGAAATTAGGCGCGATCGGTGCTTAAGCGATCGGGCACGCGGTAACGCATGCACGGGCGACATCGCCTTTCGAGCTTGTGCGGAGTTTGCGCAAGAAGGGTCGACGGCGTCCCAACACCGTGGCGCGGTGTGGGCCACATGGTTGTGATCATGCCCAGAACCTTAAGGAACGCCCGCCCGGCAAGTTTGCGGTTTTGGCGAGGCTTTCGCGAGCACCGGAGCGGAGCGTACGAGGGTACGTGAGCACCGGAGCGCAGCGAAAACGAAGCCAAAACCCAAAATCGCCGGGCGTCGTGGAAGCTTAAGATACCGGGGATGTGGTTGTGATTGAACCCGCCGCCGGTGGGTTCTTGATCGGGTGCGGCTCCATCGCGGCGACGTGAAACCGTATGATTCTCGGGGGTTGTGGGAATTTCTGCCGACGGCGTGACGTTCTGGAGGGAAGGGCTCGAGGGCGAGCCCCAAGGAGAGCCGCCAATGAGATCCGCGTCCACGCAACCGATCTACGCAGCCGAAGTATCGTTCGCGCACGCCAGAGCGCACGCGGCGAGGGTCGAGGGTATCCTGTCGAGCGGCGAGATGATCCGGAAGCCGCACTCGGACTTGGAAAAGCTGCTCGACGAGCAGGGCCGCGAATGGGCCCGGTTGATGCTGGAGGAGCACCTGGCGCTGCGCGCGGAGCTGGAGAAGAAGGTGGAGGTCGTCGGCTCGGAAGGCGTCGAGCGTGGCGCGTCGCGCGATAGCGAGCGACACCTGGAAACGCTCGTCGGCCGCGTGGCGGTGCCGAGGCGGGCGTATCAGGCGCCGGGCATGCCCGATCTGCACCCAATGGACGCGGCGCTGAATCTGCCGCGTGAGCTGTTCTCGCATGGGATCCGCCGGATGGTGGCGAAAGAGGCGGCTCGGGCGTCGTTCGAGGAGGTCGTGGAGATCGTGCGGGACTACACGGGATCGTCGATCGCGAAACGGCAGGTGGAGGAACTGGCGATCCGCGCCGCCCAGGATTTCGATGCGTTCTATGAGGCACGCGCCGCGACACGCAACCCCAAGGATGACCTGTTGATCATCAGCACGGACGCCAAGGGCATCGTGATGCGGCACGAGGATCTCCGCGATGGGACCCGTCAAGCCGCCGAGAAGAGCATCCGGAAGCTGGAGACGCGACTGACGCCGGGCGAGAAGAGCAACCGCAAGAGAATGGCGCAAGTGGCGACGGTCTACTCGGTGGCACCGTTTCCAAGGAACGCCGGGGATATCATCCACACGCTCCGCAAACCTGATGAGGTCGACGCAAAGAGACCTCGCCCCGCCGACAAGCGCGTCTGGGCAAGCGTCGAGAAAAGCCCGCGCGCGGTGATCCGTGAGGCGTTTGCCGAGGCACTGCGGCGCGATCCCGAAAAGCAGCGCCGCTGGGTTGTACTCGTCGACGGTGAGCCGAAACAGCTCCGCGCGGTCAAGGCCGAAGCTCGTGCCGCCGACGTTCGTGTCACCATCCTCGTCGATATCGTTCACGTGCTCGAGTACATCTGGGACGCGGCGCGTGCCCTCTTCGGCGAGAGCAACGCCAAGGCCGAGAGCTGGGTCGGAGATCGCTTGCTCGCCCTGCTCACCGGCAGCAGCGGTGGCGACATCACCCGGACTATCCGCTGGTGGGCGGCTCGCCGGAAGCTCGACGACTCGGCCAAGGCCGCCATCGAGAAGTCCTGCGGCTACCTCGCCGATCGTAGCCGGACCCAGCTGATGCACTACAAGGAGGCGCTCCGCGATGGCTTGCCCATCGCGACCGGCGTCATAGAGGGCGCCTGCCGTTTTCTCGTCAAGGACCGCATGGACCGCACCGGCGCTCGTTGGTCGCTCAACGGCGCCGAGGCCGTGCTCCGACTCCGTGCCGTGCGTGCATCCGGCGATTTCGACGCCTATTGGCAGTTTCACCTCGATCGCGACCGACACCGGAACCATGCATCACGCTACGAGGACGGCGTGCTCCCTGACCCGCTTCCCGCTCCCAAAGCACGCCTCAAGCGGATCAAGTGATCGAACTTGTTCCATTCTTCGCCGAAGGAAAAGAGCCGCACCCATTCCGGCTTGCCGTACCCTGACAGTGCGCGCCGGCAACTGATATGCTCTGCACCGAACAGCTTGAACTTGCGCAGGTACCTGAGGGTGAGTGGCCCGGCGTTTACTTGTTGGGCACCCCGGCCAGCCGGATCACCATAGCCGACCAGCAGAAACGGGCGTTCAATCTTGTCGCGTCGCTCGTTGCGAGCGGTCGAGTTCGACCGGAAACTGCCATCGCCATCGTTGGGGCGGGCGTAGCGGGTGCAACGGCCGCGGTATACGCGACGCGGCTGGACCTCAAGGTCGCGGTCTTCGAGCAGCACGGGGACGCGATGATGATCCAGCAGGGATCAAGTCGCTGGTTGCATCCAAACCTCTACGACTGGCCCCGACCAAACTGGAGCGTACGACACACTGCTTTTCCATGCATGAATTGGACGGCAAACACCGCCGCCAACGTCGTCGCGGAATTGCGCGCCGAATGGCGCCATGCCGTTTCCTCCGGCGCGTTGACATGGATGGCTGACACGCCCATCTCTTCGCTAACTCGTCTCGCCGGCGTGGGCTGGGCGTTGAATGGAACACAAGGCCCGTTCGAGACCATCATCCTTGCGATGGGATTCGGCGAGGACGCGCCCGTAGCGCCGTCTGGGCGAAAACCGTATTGGCGTGACGACGACCTTCACCAGCGCATTCGGTCCTCGGCAACGGTGCTCGTCTCCGGATGCGGCGACGGTGGCCTTGTCGACGCTCTGAGGGCGATGATGCTCGACTTCCGACACGAACGTCTTGTCGACCTCTGCAAACTTGGACCGATGGGCTCCATCTCGGACGAGATCATTGCCATCGACGCTGATCGGCCGCGCTACCCGGACGGGCATGGCTTAACGCAAGCATTCCTGGCACTCAATGTTCCGTCGTCCATCGACAACGCAATAGCGGCCCTACTGAAACCTAACGTACATGTCACGCTCAACGGCACAGCGGATGCTCCCCTTACCCGAACC
>JALYWZ010000534.1 GCA_030852505.1 Myxococcota bacterium
GGCAGCGGCGCTCGCGGGCGTGCTCGGCATCTTCTGCTCGGTGATGGTGTACGTCGCGACCGGGCGCGCCCAGTGGTCGGCGACGCCTACGGGCCTCAAATTCTTCGGAACCGCGCTGGTGCTCGGCTCCTCGAGCGTGCTCTTGGTCGGCCTGTTCAGCTCGCCGCCCTCGCTCGGGCTCGATCACATCGCGGAGGCGCTGCTCTGCGTGGTGCTCGGCGCGACGGGCGTCAAATTGCTGCTGGACCTCGCGCTGCTCAGAAAACACAAGGACCGGCAGCTCTCGATCGAAAAGCGCATGGCACGGGTGATGCTCGGCGATCTGCGCGCGATCACCGGCCTTCGCCTGCTGCTGTCGCTGCTCGGCGGGCTGTTGCTGCCGGCGCTGCTCCTCGGCTCGAAGCTCGGCGGCGATCCGCGCGTGCCCGTGGCGGCGATGGTGTTGCTGTTGCTCGGTGGTGAGCTCGCCGAGCGCGCGCTGTTCTTCCGGGCCGCCCCCGCGTCCCGCATGCCCGGAGGTCTTCGATGAGCAAGCTACTCGAGCGGTTGCGAAAAGTGTCGGGCGAGCTCTTGGTTCGCCACGACGGTCCCCTCACCCGGGATCTGCTGCTCGAGCCGGCCCGGTTCGGGCTCGGGCGGCTGCCGAAGCGTCTGCAAGCCGATCAGACCGCGACCATGGTCTGCGGCTTCTGTTCGACCGGCTGCGGCCTCGAGATCTTGCTCCGCGACGGGCAAGCGGTCGGGCTCGCGCCGGCCACCGAATACCCGGTAAACCTCGGGATGGCCTGCCCCAAGGGCTGGGAGGCGCTCACGCCGTTACGCGGTCCGGGGCGCGCCACCACCCCGCTCGTGCGCAAGAAGGGCAAGCTCGTCCCGACGAGCTGGGACGAAGCGGTGGTCGAGATGGTCGACCGCTTCAAGGCCATCCAGGACAAGCACGGCCCCGCGTCGGTGGCCTGGCTCGGCACGGGACAGATGATGACCGAGGAGCTCGCGTTCCTCGGCTCGCTCGGCAAGTTCGGAATGGGCATGGTCCACGGCGACGGCAACACGCGCCAGTGCATGGCCACGGCCGCCGTCGCCTACAAGCAGAGCTTCGGCTTCGACGCGCCGCCGTTCAGCTACGCCGACTTCGAAGAGTCGGACGTGATCGTGCTGGTGGGCTCGAACCTGTGCATCGCGCACCCGATCCTGTGGGAGCGGGTCAGCCGCAACCGCAGAAACCCGAAGATCGTGGTGATCGATCCGCGCCGCACCGAGACGGCCATGGCCGCTACGCACCACTATCAGCTCACCCCGAAGAGCGACCTCGTGTTGTTCTATGCGGTGGCGCGGCTCTTGATCGAGCACGGGCAGCTCGATCGCGAGTACATCGCGGCCCACACTTCAGGCTTCGAAGAGTTCGAGAAATCCGTGGCTGGTTTCTCGGTCGAACGCGCGGCGCAGGCCACGGGGCTCTCCAAGCAGAGCATCGAAGAGCTCGCGAGCCTGATCGCCGACAACGGGCGCGTCAGCTTCTGGTGGACGATGGGCGTAAACCAGAGCCACGAGGGCGTGCGCACCGCGCAGGCGCTGATCGCGCTCGCGCTGATGACCGGGAACATCGGCCGCCCCGGCACGGGCGCGAACTCGATCACCGGGCAGTGCAACGCCATGGGCTCGCGCCTCTTCAGCAACACCACCAACTTGCTGGGCGGTCGCGACTTCACGAACGCCTCCGATCGCGCCGACGTGGCCGGCTTGCTCGGCTTTCATCCGGATCGCATCCCGAGCGTGCCGAGCCTCGCCTACGACCAGATCATCGAGGCCATCCTCGGCGGCAAGATCAAGGCGCTGTGGATCGTGGCCACCAACCCGGCACACTCCTGGATCAATCAGTCGCACTTGAAGGACGTACTATCGCGGCTGGATTGCCTGGTGGTGCAGGACATGTACCAGGACACCGAGACCGCCGAGCTCGCCGACATCCTGTTGCCCGCGGCCGGCTGGGGCGAGAAGGAGGGCACCTTCATCAACTCGGAACGGCGCATCGGCCTCGCCCACCGCGTCTCCAGGGCACCCGGCCAGGCGCTGGCGGATTTCTATATTTTCAAGCTGATCGCCGAGGCCTGGGGCTGCGCCGAGCTGTTCCGCGAGTGGACGAGCCCGGAGGCGGTTTTCCAGATCCTGAAGCGCTTGAGCCGCGGCAGGCCCTGCGACATCACGGGCATCACCGACTACGAGACGATCGATCGCGCGGGCGGCATTCAGTGGCCGCTCCCGGAAGGCTCGCCGGCGCCGGCGGTCGAGCGACGGTTGTTCGAAGACGGCCGTTACTTCACGAGCGACGGCCGCGCGAAGTTCTTCTTCGCCGAGCCGCGTCCACTTCCGGAGCCGACGAGCGAGCGCTTTCCCCTGCTCTTGCTGAGCGGACGCGGCAGCTCGAGTCAATGGCACACGCAGACGCGGACCAAGCGCTCGGCAGTGCTGCAGCGCTTGTCGCCGAACGAGGCCTACGTGGAGATTTCCCCGGTCGATGCGCGCTCGCTCGGGATCGAGCCGGACGAGCGAGTCAACGTGAGCTCGCAGCGCGGCGCGGTCGTGGCCCGCGCGTTCGTCACCAACGGGGTCAAGCCGGGTCAGGTCTTCATCCCCATGCACTACGAGACGATGAACCAGCTCACGTTTGCGGCGTTCGATCCGTACTCGCGCCAGCCCGCTTACAAGGCCTGCGCAGTGCGCGTGTCGAAGCTGGATCCGTCGCTCACGCCGGGATAGCCGCGGATTTCCGCCTCGTGGACGTCAGCGAGCTGACGCGGAAAACGAGAGCTCGAGCGCGTCGTGAATGCTCAGCGTCGCTTCCGGAGGCCGCAGCGGAAAGCTGCGCGTACCTGCCGTTCGGCCCAAAAAACCAGCCGATTTCTCGCTCTCCGCAGCTTACATAAGTGCTTTAGAACACAGTGTGGGACGCGATTCTCTCGGCTGACGGGCCGAGACCGCGCGTGCATTCGGCTGTTGCGTATTTCCTAACTAAGCGACTTTGATGCGCTCTGGGGTGCATTTGGAGTAACGTCCGAGCGCTCTTCAAGTGGAAGTAGGAAAGGACTAATAGGATGGCGAAGAAGGCTTTCGGGTTTGCGATCGCTGCCGTGGCGGGCACATTGGCTCTGCCCGCGGCAGCGCAGGACGGTGCCTCGGCATCGTTCTCCGCGTCCACGAGCGAGGGAGTAACCGCCGATGGGAGTACTGGGGAGCGCGCGGACCAGCACACCTTGGAGCTTGGCGCATTCGCCGGCTTGTTGTTCCCCGCGAAGGACCACAACTTCGAGAACAAGGCGACCGAGATGGGCGCCCATCCGCACGTCAAGTTCAAGTACCCGGTCGTCGACCTGGGTCTGCGTGTCGGCTACTACCCGATTCAGTACCTCGGCCTCGAAGTCGACGGCTGGCTCGGCTTCGGCGAGACCAAGCTCGGGGGCGGCGCGACGCTCGGCGGCTTCAGCGGCCACGTCGTCGGCCAGGTTCCGCTCGGTCCGGTCACGCCGTTCGGCTTGTTCGGTCTCGGCATCATGGGCGCGAAGACCGACACCATGGGCAACGACGCCGATCCCGAAATGCACTTCGGCTTCGGCGCGAAAATCCCGATCCACAAGAGCCTCGACGTGCGCGTCGAGCTCCGCGATTACCTCTCGCAGCGCAACCAGGCGGAGGACGGTGGGCTCACGAACCACTGGGCGGGCCTCGTCGGCATCACCTACGTGCTGCCGCTGAAGCAGACCCTGCCGCCGACGCCGCCCGACACCGATCAGGACGGCTTCCTCGATCCGGCAGACTCCTGCCCGACCGTGCCCGGCGTCGCGCCCGACGGCTGTCCGCCTCCCGACACGGACAAGGACGGCTTCCTCGATCCGGACGACAAGTGCCCGACCGAGCCCGGCGTGGCACCCGACGGCTGCCCGGATCGCGATCCCGACAAGGACGGCTTCCTGAATCCGGACGACAAGTGCCCGACCGAGCCCGGTGTGGCGCCTGACGGCTGCCCGGATCTGGATCCGGACAAGGACGGCATCCTCAACCCGAACGACAAGTGCCCGAACGAGCCGGAGACCCGCAACGGCTTCGAAGACCAGGACGGCTGCCCCGACGAGGTGCCGGAAGAGGTCAAGAAGTTCACCGGCATCATCCAGGGTATCGAGTTCGACTTCGGCAAGGCCACGATCCGCAAGAGCTCGCACAAGACGCTCGATGCAGCCGTGAAGGTGATGCAGGACTACCCGAGCATCCGCATCGAGATCAGCGGTCACACGGACAACGTCGGCAAGCGTGAGCGAAACGCCGAGCTCTCGCAGCAGCGTGCCGACTCGGTCCGCGAGTACATGGTCGGAAAGGGCATCGAAGCCAGCCGTATCCACACCCGTGGCGCCGGTATGGACGAGCCGACTGCCGACAACAAGACCG
>JALYWZ010000535.1 GCA_030852505.1 Myxococcota bacterium
GCCGTGGCCGCGCTCAACGTGCCGGGCGGTGCCGCGCCCGAGGGCCCCGCCGTGGCGGGTGACGACCTGAAGGCCCGCTACGCTCCCGCCATCGAGCAATTCCGGCGCGTGACGCTGCTGCCGGCCAAGACCGACTCCGATCAGCAGGTGCTCGATCTGGCGTGGATGGCCGTCGGCCGGCTTTCTTACGAGGTCAGCGACTACGCGCGCGCGGCCGAGGCCTATACGCACGTGCGGCGTTCCTCGCCCGAGTTCTCGACCATGCTCTACGAGCTGGCCTGGGTCTACGTGCGGCTCGGCGATTTCGTGCGCGCCCAGCGCGCGCTCGAGGTGTTGTCGATCATGGATCCGCAGACCATGGAGGCTGCAGACGGTTCGCTGCTGCGCGCCGATCTGATGCTGCGGTCCGGGCAGTTCGCGAACTCGCTCGCGCTCTACCGCTCCGTGCACGCCAAGTTCGATCCGGTCCGCCAGCAGCTCGAAGCGTTCATCGCCTCGACCAACGATCCGGCGGATTATTACGACAAGCTCACGACCGACGATCGCCTGTCGGTGGACAGCCAGCTCTCGCCCCTCACCATCGCCTGGGCGCGCGAAGAGTCGGAAGACGAGCACGTGTTCGGGATGATCGAGGACGTGGCGCGCAGCCGCGCGCTGATCAAGGCGTCGCGCAAGCTCGCCGCCAAGCTGAACGCGGTGCTGCTGGTGCCGACCCGGGTCAAGGCCTTCCCCGAGGTCCGGATGCGCGTGCAGTACGCGCTCGAGCTGTTGAATCGGCTGTCCAAGGCGCGGCTCCTGCTCGCGCAGGGGTCCGATGATTTCGAGGCCGAGGCGGGTGAGCTCGCCAGCGTGCGCAACGAACGCCGCGCCCTGGCCGAGCGCATGCGCTGGCTGCCCGCGAGCGAGGCGGAGTTCGCCGGACGCGAAGACTCGGGCGAGCGGCAGTGGAACAAGGTCTCCCAGGGCCTCCAGGTTTTGCTGCTCGAGGTCGATCGGCTGAACGCGATCGTCAACGGGCTGCGGCGTGTGCTGAGAGAAGCGGAACAGCACGGCGTGACCAGCGATCTTTCGAGCCGCGAGCGCTTCCGGCTCGAGATCGACGCCAACGAGCGCGAGCTCGCGAGCTACAGGCGGCAGATCGACGAGTACCGCGAGGCGATCGTGCTCGGGCGCGCCCAGAGCGGGTTCGGTGATCAGCGCTTCGTGGAAGACGACGAGGTGCGCCGCACGTTCCGCGAGCTCTTCACGCGCGAGCTCTCGCTGCTCGGAGCAGGGCAGGGCGGTGAGTCCGGGCGGGCCTTCGCGCGCGCGCTGTCGCCGCTGATGGTGCGGCTGGAAGCCTCCGAGTCCAAGCTCGAAGGGCAGCTCCGGGCTTACGAGCAGGAGACCCGGAACCTCGCGGCCGACCTCGGCCGAAAGGTGAGCAGCGAGGTGGCCGCGCTCGAGACCTACGCCCGCGGGCTCGAGGCGCTCGACCAGGAGTCGCGCGTGCTGATCGGCGAGGTCGCGCTCAAGAACTTCGCTCGCGTGCGGGACCGCCTGAAGAGCGTGGTGCTGCGCGCCGACGTCGGCATCGTGCAGGAAGCCTGGGAGTCCCGCGAAGAGCACCGGGTGCGCGTCCGCAACCTGCTGCGCGAACGCTCGCGCGAGGAGCAGAACCTGAACGACGAGCTGCGTGAAGTGCTCGAGGACGCGGAGGACGACAAATGAACCGCGCCCGCCTGAGCGTGTTCCTGGTTTCGCTGATCGCCGCAGGCGCGAGCCTCGGGCTCTCGGCAGCGTCCGCCCAGACCGCGCCGGCTCCTGCTCCGAGCGCTGCCGCTCCGGCGAGCTCCGGCGCGGCGGCGGCGTTCGAGCCGACCAAGGGCACCGTGCCCGGCGCGGGCACCGCCTCGATCAAGCTGCGCCAGTCGGTGCCCAAGCCTCCCGCGCCGAGCAAGTCCCAGCTGAAGGCCTTCGACATCCTGAGCAAGGAAGCGAAGGACTACGAGTCCAGCGCGCGCCAGTACCGCCGCACGCTGACGCAGATCGTCCGCTACCACTACGAGGACCGGCGGCGGCGCGTGCTCGCGGCGCTCGACCGCGAGATCAAGACCGAGCGCCAGGGCCTCGAGACTGCGCGCAACGAAGCCATCGCTCGGATCGAGCGCTTCATCGTGCGCTACAGCGGGGCGAACGCCGACCCGGAGGCCACGCCCGATGCCATGTTCCGGCTCGCGGCGCTCTACGAAGAGCGCGGCCGCGACAAGGCCGACTCGAACCTGGCCGACGGCCTCGAGCCCGCGATCCAGCTGTATCGGCGGATCATCCGCGAGTACCCGAAGTACGAAGAGGTCGCGGCGGTCCACTACTACCTCGGTCACGCGCTGACCGACGCCGAGCGGCTCGAGGAAGGCCAGCAAGCCTGGCGCGCGCTGGTCTGCAACAACCAGTACACGATCCAGGACGACCCCAAGGCCGGCAAGATCCTGCTCCAACCCCTGCCGCAGGATCACGATCAGAAGTACTGGGACGAATGGAACGATCGCCACCCCACGCCGCTCGATCAGCAGGCGCGAGGCCGGCGTGGCGGCGCACCCGCCGCCGGCAAAGACGAGCTCACGTTCGTCGATCCGTACGCCAGCTGCGAGCCGATCGCCCAGAAGACCCTGCCGGGTGACGAGCCCCGCTACGTCGCCGAGGCCTGGTGGCAGCTCGGTAACTTCCACTTCGACCAGATCGATCCGCAGGGCGGGCCCTTCAACCTGAACCGCGCCGTCAGCGCTTACGGCCACTCGCTCGCCTACAAGAAGCCGCCGATCTACGGCGTGGCCCTGTACAAGCAGGCCTGGACGTACTTCAAGCAGCAGCGCTACCGCACGGCCGTCGGCGAGTTCGTGAATCTGCTGCGTTACGCCGACGAACAGGAGGCCAAGACCGGCGATCCTGGCGCGGATTTCCGCTCGGAAGCCTACACGTACATCGCGGGCTCGCTCACCTACGTCGATTTCGACGGGCCGCCCAGCGAGCACCCATTCGTGGTGCGCAACGACGTGCTCGACACGGAGCCGAACCCGGTCGAGGCCGAGCGCAAGATGGGTATCGCGATCACGCGCCTGCAGGATCCCGAGCTCATCCCGCAGGATCAGAAGTGGTCCGTCGAGATCTACAAGGCGCTCGCGCAGGAATTCATCGAGATCACGCAGAACCAGAACGCGATCGCGACGCTGGAGCTCACGCTCCAGAAATTCCCGAACGATCGCGACGCGCCGTTGATGCTGAACCGCGTCTCGGAGCTCTACGAGCAGCTGGCCCGCCTCGCGCCGGAGAGCTCCGCGGCCCGCGACGAATACGCCGCCAAGTCCCTCGACTCCCGCACCAAGCTCGCCCAGTACGTGGGCACCACGCCCTGGGTCGAGGCCAACAAGGACGATCCGGAGGCGCTGGCTCGCGCCGAGCAGCTGGTGCGCGACGGCGTGAAGCGCGCCGCCGCCGATCACACCAACCTGGCTCGCGCCTATTACGACAAGGCCGTCGCCACCAGCGACGAGGGCGAGCAGCGCGCGTTGATCGAGCGCTCCGTCGCCGAGTACCGCCTGGCCGAGACCGGCTGGGCCGCTTACATCGAGCAGGATCCGACCTCGCTCGACGTCTACGACAGCCGCTTCTGGCTGGCCGACGCGCGCTACTGGGTGGTGGTGCTGTCCGTCACGCTCGGACGTTCGCCGACGCCTCAGGAAGTGCAGAACGCGCGCGAGGCCGCGATCGCCGTGCGCGACTCCAACGAGGACGACCGCTACATCCAACCGTCGGCCTACTACGTGGTGGCGATCGCCGAGAAGCTGCTCGAGGACGCTTACCGGCGCTACGAAGCATCGAACGGCCGCGAAGGCATCGAGCGCCGCGACGCGGTGCGCTTCGACGGCGACGGCCCGAACCGCAAGGTGATCCGCGACGCCGTGCCGGCGCTGGTGATGGACGCCATCAAGGCCCGCGACGACTACACGGCGCGCATCCCGCTCGACCGCGATCCCCAGAAGAACGGCCTGCTCTACACGTTCCAGTCCGCGGATCTGTTCTTCGTGTACGGCCAGTTCGGCGACGCTCGCAAGCGCTTCAAGCCGCTCTACGACCAGTATTGCGGCAAGAACGAGTGGGGCTACAAGGCCTGGGAGAAGCTCATCAGCATGAGCAACTTCGAGGGTGACGCCGACGAGAGCCGGCGCCTCGCCGAGGGCAAGAGCTGCGCGTTCAACGAAGAGACGCTGGCGAAAGAGGCCGAGATCAGAAAGCCCGTCAAAGACTTCGGCGCTTACGTCGACGCGCGCCGCCTGTACGAGGCCGCCGAGAAGATGCCGGAGGGCCCGGCCCGCAACAAGAAGTGGCGCGAGGCGGCCGCCGCCTACAAGGCCGCGCTCGACGCGGCGCCGGAGCGCGACGAGGCCCCCGAAGC
>JALYWZ010000082.1 GCA_030852505.1 Myxococcota bacterium
CGCCGCGAACGTACGTCGCGATCGATGCGAGTCGTCGTCGCTTCGAGAACGGAGCTCCCCCGGAACGAAAACCAGTAAGCACGTCCGGTCGATCCTCGTACGAGAAGCGAATCTCACGGCTTCCCGGCTCGTTCACGGAACCGGTGTAGGTTACGGAACCCGGCGTCAGATCTTGAGACTGGACCCCGCCGGCATCGCTCGGCTCGTAGCGAACCGCTATGTAATTTCCATGACGATCCTCGATGCGGCTGATACCCCATGTATGCACGCCGGAGCTGGACACGAGTGTCGCGTCCGGGTTCGCTCCGTATGTGAGGATTTGGCCGTCCTTGGTGTAGACGAGGAATGAGGTCTGCCGTTGCGAGTCGTGGTTGATGTATACGATTCGGGCAAACGAGTCGAGCAACGTCCGGTACTCGATGTGTCCCGATCCGGACTCCTTTTGTACGAGGCGTTTGCCATCTAGACACAGAGCGTTGTTCAAACCGTTCGCGTAATCGAACGGCTCGACGAAACCGTCGAGCGCCACCGTGCGAGGGCACATGGCGATGCTCGAAAGTCCGTCGATCCGCCAACCCATCCCCAGGTCACCGTTGGTGCGCGAACCGTCGTAAACGAGGCGCAGACTCGGCTCCACGCCGGCGCGTCCGGGAGGCACGAGGATCGGGATCGTGTAGGTCGCGGCACCGCTCTCCGACACCGCAAAACGACCATCTACGGCTCCAACTCCATCTGTGGCTTGAGGCTCGAGCGGGGCGACGACGCGGGCGCCGCCGGAGCCGTCACGGACCGAAACCGCGGGCGTCGTTTCATTGGCTGCGCAATGGCCGCCGTCAGTGCAGAATGTGCCGTCGCTGCAGTCGGGCCCACAAGGCTGTCCGCAGGCCGGATCGAGTCCGCACTCGCGGTCCTCGCAGCGCGGCACGCATGCCGGACACACGCCGCACGCGGCGTCGACGCCTCCGCAGTCCTCGGCGGGCGGGGATTCCGCCTGGCAACGAGTCGGCAGGCATACGTTGGTTCCTGCCGGAAGGCCGATGCGGGGACCGCCGCCGAAAATGCAGGCGGAACCTGGTTCGCAGTCGAGATCAGCGTTGCAGCCAGGTTCACGCTCGCCGCAAAATCCAACGCACTGCCCGCCGCAGCCGTCGGCGCTGCTTTGCCCGCACACCCGTCCAGTACAATTGGGAACGCACGTGCACACGCCGCAAGTCGCCTCAATGCCGCCGCAGTTGCTCAGTCGCGCCGCCGTCTCACAAATTGGATCCCAGCACACGTCGTCGAAGGCGGACCCGCGGAGACGGCCGTTATCCCTCCCGCATACCAGCGAGCCGGGGCAGGGCGATGAGGCGCTGCACGGGATGTCGTCCGTGCACGACAGGCCGCACGGCGCATCGAGCTCGCCGCAACCAAGGAGCATCGCTGAGTCTTTGCAGCCGATGGGCTCGCACACTCGAGCTCCGGGAGGCAAACCGAACCTGGCACCGTTGGGCTGCTCAGGGCAAGTGTCCCCGGACTGACAATGCGCCGAGCTCGTGCACGGTTCACGCTCAGGAACGCACGCGCAGAGCCCGCCGCACTCCTGGACGCCTTCGCAGAAGGCCTCCTTGTCGAACCGCCGATGACGGATCGTCGTGGATTGATGGGCCTCGAAGCGCTTGGCGAAGAATGAACCCGTGTGACCGACGGTGGTGGTGCTCAGCGTCACCTGCCCAAAAGGTGCAACGACGAAGCCCTTGAACGGCACTTCCAGAGACGCATCGGCCGGAGCATCAGATCTGCCGGCCAGACCGAAGAGCGTGTTGTTTTTTGGCTCGGACTCGACCAACGTTCCGCGGAGGTAGAGCGGACCACGAACGTAGATCTGAATGGCGCCGGTCGAGTTGAGCAGCTCCAGAGTCGAACCCGACTCGACAGTCAAGCGGTCGAAATAATAGATGCCCGGACCCAACCGGAGACGGCCGCCTGAGTTGACCGCATAGACGCCGAAGCGGGAGCCCGCGCGGGGACTGGCAGTTTGGCCGACGCCCAGGGAGATATCTCCCTGGCTCGCGGACGGGAAGGTGACGGACCAGGAGAGGCTCTCGATGGGGTCCAGCTCCGCTTGGTCGGACACGACTCCGTCAACGATGCTATCCGGTTCACGAACGACCGCCGACTCCGACTCGATCGAACCGAAAACATGAGCTCGATTCTTGAGTTCGACGCCGGACTTGCTCCAAACGTCTTGCGCCTCGGCTTCTGGCCCAAACCAAGCCCGAGTGGTTCCAGAGACGTTGGAGACGGAGGCGTGGGTCGCTCCCGTAGCTTCGAGCAGCTTGACGCGATCGTTGATCTTCAAGAATCCGTCGCTGGCGACAATGACTTCCTCAGGTGCGACACCGTTCGGGGTACGAATGAAGAACTCGTAGGTGAGCGCACCGCTTCCCCCGGAACCCGCCGATCCCCCGCTTGTGCCACCGCTCCCCCCTCCGCCAGTGCCGCCTCCGCTGCCGGCTTGCCCTGCACCGCTCTGTCCGCCAACACCACCGCCGCTCTGTCCGCCACTGGCTTGCCCGCCCGAGGCCCCTCCGGAGGCCTGCCCTGCGCTGCCACCGTTCGACGGGCCGCCGCCGGCTCCGCCAGTGCCCGTGGAAGAGGTGAGGATCATCTTGTCGATCAGAAAATCACCAGACGTCGACGGGACATTGAGCTCGACCGTAATTCGGAGGTCCGCATAACCGGGCGCGGAGAGCTTGGTGACGATGCTGGCAGGTAGTTGGATCGTGTATTCGCGGAAAGATCCGACCGGTCCGGCAAACGCGACCGGACCAACGTACTGGTTGAAGACGCCGGCCGAAGGGGCGTCGAGCGTCAGCGCCAGTTGGCCTAGCCAGGGCTGGCCTGCCATAGATGACGGCAAAGACACGCTGATCTTCGCGGTAGACGCCACGGGCCCCAGAGCTGCCAGCGGGGCGCTGATGGCCTTCGGGTTCTGACTGCCGCTCAGCGCCATCGACTTGGCACCTTCGACTCGGATTGAGCTTGAAGTAGCGCTTCCGGTTACGGATCGCCAATCGCCGTTGGTTCCGATGGTGCCTTCGAAGCCTAGGATGCGGCTCTGGACGGCTGTCAGGGGATCCCTTCGAACGCCAACGGATTCTTCTTGTCCCGTTTCCGTAGGCACACGCCCGTCATCGCCGCATGCGCCCACAAGCACAAGAACCCCCACGAACCACTGACGGATCCAGGCACCAGTCATGAACAGTCCTCTCTCTATCTGACAGCAGACAGCGCTCCGCCGTGTGAGCTCACGCTCCCGAACGCCCCTCAACTTCGCATGCCGAGGCGGAGCACCGTTCATACATCAATCAGAGCCAATCCGATCGCGATTTCCGCTTATTGACCAAATCCGAACGGGAGACCGAGACTGGCAATTGCTAGATCGAGTCACTCCCGTACTGCGCATTTCGCTCGCCATTTGCGCAGGCCAATCGAGGGCCCGGCAGGCCAGCAGTCGTCGCGAGTCGGACTGCGCCCAGGTAAACTTGCCGAATCGCCGAAGGAGCGCGAACAGCCCGTGAGACGACCCGGACTTCCGCGATCCGCCGTCGTCACCAGGACCGCGCGGCGCGGAACCGCCGCGCTAGTTTATGAGGGCAGGGCAGCGACGTCGGCACCGCGATCGTCAATGCAACGTCACGAGCTCTTCCGCGGCCGTCGGGTGGATGGCCATGGTGCGATCGAGGTCGGCTTTGAGGGCGCCCATCTTCACGGCGACGGCGAAGCCTTGAATCAATTCGTCGGCGCCCTGGCCCACGGTGTGGATGCCGAGGATGCGCTCTTCTTCACCGGCGACGACGAGCTTCATCGCGGTCACGGATTTTCGGGCGGTGACGGCGTGGTAAAGGTTCGTGAAGCGCGTGACGTAGACGCGCACCGCGTCGCCGTACTGAGCGCGCGCTTGCTCTTCGGTGAGCCCGACCACGCCGATCGGCGGGTGTGAAAAGATCACCGTGGGGATGGCGTCGTAGTCGACGCTGGCTTCGGGTTGGCCGCCGAAGAGGCGATCGGCGAGCCGGCGGCCGGCGGCGATCGCGACGGGTGTGAGCTGCGGGCGCGCGGTGACGTCGCCAATTGCGTAGGTGTTGGGGACGCTCGTGGTCTGAAAAGGGTCGACGGCGATCGTGCCGTCCAGGTCGAGCCGAGCGCCGAGCGCGTCGAGCCCGAGCTCGTCGATGTTCGGGCGCCGCCCGGTCGCCCAGAGTACGGCGTCGAATAGGCCGAGCGTGGTGCCGTCGGGACCGCGCGCCAACAGGCCGTCCGGGGTGCGCTCGAGGCTCGCCGTCAGCCAGTTGGGCACGAAGGCGACGCCGCGCTGGATCAGCTCGTCCGCCAAGGTGCGGCGGATCAGGTCGTCGAAGCGGGACAGGGGCAGCGGGCCGCGGCACGCCAGGGTCACGACTCCGCCGAGCGCGCGCGCGATGCCGGCGAGCTCGACGGCGATGTAGCCGCCGCCCAGCACGAGCAAACGCTTGGGCACGGCGTCGAGCTCGAACCAGTCGTCGGAAGTGATACCGAGCTCGGCACCGGGAACGGCCGGCACCACGGGGCGCGAGCCGGTCGCGATCAGGATGTGCTGGGCCGTGAGCTGCTTGTCGCCGATCGCGACCACGCCGGGGGCTGCAAAGCGGGCAGTGCCCGGGATGACTTCGACGCCCTCGCTCGCGAGGTGGCCGGCATAGATTTGGTTCAGCTTCCGAACGTGAGCGCGGTTGCCGGTGTGCAGACGCGCGTGGTCGAGCGTGACCTCGCCACCCACGAGGATGCCGTAGTCGGCGAGGTCCGCGAGCCGCTCGGCCAGCTCACCGGCGTTCCACTGGATTTTTTTGGGCACGCAACCACGGTTGACGCAGGTTCCCCCGAGCTCGGCGCGCTCGACGAGCGCGACTTTGGCCCCGTATCTCCGGGCGCGACGCGCCGATGCCACGCCGCCGCTACCGCCGCCAATCACCAGATAATCCAGGGTCTCCATCTCGTTCTCCGCGAACTGCTCGTTTCCAGTATAGAGTGGGCCGCGGCGCGGGTCCCCTCGGCGCCTGGACGCATGCAGCGCATCGATTTCTACAAGCTCGAGCGACCGATCCAGGAACGTTTCGTGGCCTCGGCGAGAGGCACGTCACCCCCGGCACCTCTGGCCAGCCACAGAGAGGCGCTCCCCAGAGGCGTGCTGCTGTGGGGCGCGATCAGCGCCGTCGCGCTCGTGGCGTTGTTCTGGCTGGGTTCGATCGGCTACGGCGATCTCGAGAGCAGCGTCGCGCTCCAGCCAAGCTGGCTGCTCGTCGGCTACGCGGGGCTCGGGCTGCTCTCGGTCTTCGCAGGCATCCGCGCGGCGGCGCTGTACTTGCGGGAAGAAGCCATGCCCTTCCCCCGGGCGGTGTTTCTGTTTCCGTCCGGGCTCATCGATACGCGCGGGCGCGAGCTCGTGGTGCGGCCGCTGTCGGAGCTCGCGAAGGCGAACGTCGGCAACAAGAGCCTTTCCGTGTCGTTCAACGACGGCTTCTCGTTCAAGTTCCGGCTCGCCGATAGCGCGCGGCCCGTGGAGCTCGAGCGGCTGCTCGGCGAATACGGAGCACGCTTCAGCCTGAACCCGGACGCGGCGCCCGTCAGCAACCGTGAGATCGCCGCCTACGACCCGCTGAAAGACAACGGCTTCAGCAACCCGTTCTCGCCGACCGAGGCGATGAAGCCGCCGAAGCTCAAGTTCCAGATCCTGGGCCCGCTGATCGCGCTCGTGCTGGGACCGGCCATCGGCTACGGCGTGTTTGCCGCCAGAAATAGCCTGGCAGAAGAGGCTCTGTATCGCTCGGCGCGCGAAGGCAAGTCGAAGGCGGCTTACGAAGCGTACGTCGCGCGCGGCGGAAAGCGGCCGGAGATCCTCGAAATCTTGCTGCCGCGCACCGAGCTCGCGGCGATCGTCAAGAAGAACGACCTCGCGGCGCTCGAGAGCTACGCGGCCACCCGACGCAAATCGGAGATCTGGCCGGAGATCGAGAACGCGCTCGCCAAGGCGCTGACGGCGGAGCTCCAGCGCGTGAAGCAGCTCGGCACGCGCGCCGCGCTGCGCGAGTTCGAGGCCAAGTACGGCAAGCACGAAATGATCGCCCCGTCGCTCGAGCGCGCGATCAGCGACCACCGAGCGCGCGCCCTCGCGAAGTTCGCCCAGGTGGCGAAGCCGAACCCGGAGGTGCTCGATTTCTTCAAGCGGCTCCTGGTCTACGCCGACGAGCACGGGCCGAAGCTCGAGCTGAAGTTCAAGCGCAAGCTCGCCGACACCGTGATGCGCACCGAAGCCCGGCTACGAAAGAGCATCTTCTACGGGGGTGAAGCCTCGCTGCCCACGCAGTACTTCGACGCCAAGCGCTCGGAAGGCCGCGAAGCGACGGTTGCCAAGACGCTACTGGAACAGTTCGCGCGTGCGTTCCCGGCCGACACGCTTTCGCTCGAGCCGTCGGGGGTGCTCGAGGACACGAGCGACGACTTGCCGAAGGTGCAGGTACCGACCCTCCTGTTCGCTCACCGAACCGAGATGTCCGGCGAGTACCTGTCGGCAGAGCCGCGCGCCGCGTACACCGGCGTGGGCTTCCTGTGCCGGGCGAGCTTGCAGATCCCCGGGGACGACAAGCCTTACGAGTTCAAGTCCTCGACCTGGCAAGCGCCGGGTCTGCGCGAGATCCGCAACGGCGCGAGCTTCGAGGCGATCTACACGGAGATGGCCGACAAGGCCTTCACCAAGCTCACCAAGCGCTTCACGAACGACTTGCTGCCCGGGCTCGCGGAGTAGCTAGCCTGTTCTCAGGGGCGGCACGCGCCGCCCCTCCCCGCCGAAGTGAATTCGTCGGGGCCCCTCCCCACGCGCTCACTTTTTTCGTCGCAGTTTTCCGCCAATCTCGACAAGTTCGTAACCGCTTGTCGCTCTAGACAATCACCAGACCGCCTGGCCGTGAGGCGCGCTCGGCCCAGCGCATCACGCTCAGGAGCTCGAGAGCCGTGGACGGCTTCGGCAGCGAGGCGTGGGCGAGGTGCCGGACGTGTTCTGGACCAAGCGTCGTGACTTGAGACGAGTGGATGATGCGCACGGTCCCGGGATGAGACCGGCGCAGCTCGGCGAGCAGCTCGAAGCCGTCGATCGAGGGCATCGACAGGTCGGTCAGCACGACGTCGAAGCGGCCTTCCCGCAGGGCACGCATCGCCTGACGACCGTCGGAAGCCGTGTGGATCTCCCAAATTGGCTCGGAGATTTGCAGCACGCGGCGCAGCCCGGCGAGCACCCCGGGGTCGTCGTCGACCAGCAGGATACGCGGGCGAGTAGTGCGCGGCGCCGGTTTCGAGGAGATCGTGCCAGCCATCATGGGCGTCGGGTGTGCAAGCCGTGGGCCAGCCCCTTGCGCACCACCGTGTGGTCACGCGTCACCAGACGTCGTCGTCGAGCTCCAGAGCGCCAGCCGCCACCTCCGCCGTCGCGAAGTAGGCGACCGCGGAGCCGCCGGCTTCGAGGCGCACCGCGCCGCGCGCGTAGTCGTCACCCTCGAACCGATCGAGTTCGACGAGCAACGCCTCCGTGACGTCGAAGAGCTCGCCCTCGATCGAACGGGCGCCGGAGCCGAGCGCCGGGTAGTCTCCGAGCTCGAGCAGGCGATACGCGGGGACGGTGCGAGCCATGCGGACGAAGCGCGCACCGCGGAGCTCGGCGTGGTGACGGCGGCCTCGCTTCAGAGAACCGTAGACGAAGAGCAAAATCGAATCGGCCACGGCGGCGGTCCAGGATAGCCGCTTGTTTCCGAGGCGCCGGCAGCTCCACGAAAAACCGCGCATCCTCCCGAAACCAAGCCGGCCCCTCGCCTGGCCCGGCCGTCGGAGCTGCGCAACCGAGCAGCCTGATCCCCGTCATCCGCTCGCTCCGGTTGCCACGCAAGCGGCGCTGGACTACTCCGCTCGGGCAAATGCTCGGAGTTCGGTCGCAGAGCGATCGAGCGCACTGCGAGGAGCAACGAAGATGGCAAGAAAGAAGATCGGTCTGATCGGCGCCGGCAACATCGGCGGTGAGCTCGCGAACCTGGCGGTCCTGAAGCAGCTCGGCGACGTCGTGCTGTTCGACATCCCGGCCAAGGAAAACTTCGCCAAGGGTAAGGCCCTCGACCTCGAGCAGGCCACGTCGCTGTCCGGAGCGGACGCGCGCGTGACCGGCACGGGCAAGTGGGAAGACGTGGCGGGCGCGGACGTGCTGATCGTCACGGCCGGCATCCCGCGCAAGCCGGGCCAGTCGCGCGACGACCTGGTCGCGACCAACCTGCCGATCATCCGCGACGTCGCGGACAACGCCAAGAAGCACTGCCCGAACGCGTTCGTGATCGTGATCAGTAACCCGCTCGACGCGATGGTCTACGAGTTCAAGCGCCGCACCGGCTTCGACGCGAAGAAGGTCGTCGGCATGGCCGGCGTGCTGGACAGCGCGCGCTTCGCGCTGTTCCTCGCTCGCGAGACCGGCGCCAGCATCAAGGACGTGCGCGCGATGGTGCTCGGCGGCCACGGCGACGACATGGTGCCGGCCCTCGCCTACACCACGATCAACGGCGTTCCCGTGCGGCAGCTCGTCGCCAAGGAGACGCTCGCCAAGATCGTCGATCGCACGCGCAAGGGCGGCGGCGAGATCGTCAGCTTGATGGGCACGAGCGCGTACTACGCGCCGGCCGCGGCCGCGATCGCCATGGCCGAAGCCTACCTCGGCGATCAGAAGCGTCTGTTGCCGTCGGCCGCGTACCTGACCGGCCAGTACGGCTGCAAGGATCTGTACCTCGGCGTGCCCGTGATCATCGGCAAGGACGGCGTCGAGAGGATCATCGAGGTCGAGCTCGACGAAGAAGAGCGCGGCATGCTGAAGAAGAGCATCGACAGCGTGCAGAAGGTCGTCGACGTCGTGAAGGCCTCGGCTTAGTTCGAAGAGCGCACCTTCCCCCACAGATCCCAGAGATAGCCTGCCAATGAAAATCCACGAGTACCAGGGCAAGCAGATCTTCGAGCGCTACGGGATCCCCGTCCCGCGCGGCGAAGCGTGTTTCAGCGCGGACGAGGTCGAGGCCGCAGCCAAGCGCCTGATCGAGGCGACGGGCAACGAGGTCGTCGTCGTCAAGGCGCAGATCCACGCCGGCGGTCGCGGCAAGGGCGGCGGCGTGAAGGTGGTGAAGGGTGCCGCGGCGGCGCGGGCTACAGCCGAGAAGCTGCTCGGTTCGCGGCTCGTGACGCACCAGACCGGTCCCGAAGGGCAGCTCGTGCAGCGGCTGTACGTCGAGCAAGGGCTCGACATCGCGCGCGAGCTGTACCTCGGCCTGGTCGTCGATCGCGAGAAGCGCCGTATCGTCTTCATGGCTTCGACCGAAGGCGGTGTGGAAATCGAGAAGGTGGCCGAAGAGACCCCCGAGAAGATCCTGACCGAGCACGTGGACCCGGTCAGCGGCGGCCTCGCGGGCTACCAGACGCGCAAGCTCGGCTTCGGCCTCGAAATCGGCAAGGGCAGCCCGACGCCGAAGGAGACGCTCGCCGAGCTCTCGAAGATCCTGAGCAAGCTCGCCGTGCTGTTCGACAAGGAGGATTGCTCGCTGTGCGAGATCAATCCGCTGATCGTGACCAAGCAGGGCAAAATCGTGGCGCTCGACTCGAAGATCAACTTCGACGACAACGCCGCGGGCCGCCACAAGGAGTGGAGCGGCCTGATGGACAAGGCCGAGGAAGATCCGGTCGAGCTCGAGGCGCAGGAAGCAGGCCTGAACTACGTGTCGCTCGACGGTGACATCGGCTGCCTCGTGAACGGCGCGGGCCTGGCCATGGCCACGATGGACATCATCAAGTACCACGGCGGCAAGCCCGCGAACTTCCTGGACGTCGGCGGCGGCGCCAACCAGGAGCAGGTCGAGAAGGCCTTCCGCATGATCCTGTCGAGCCCGAAGGTGAAGGGCATCTTCGTCAACATCTTCGGCGGCATCATGCGCTGCGACGTGATCGCGGAAGGTGTGGTGGCGGCGACGCGCGGGCTCGGCCTGAAGGTGCCGCTGGTGGTCCGGCTCGAAGGCACCAACGTCGAGCTCGGCAAGAAGATCCTGAACGAGAGTGGGCTCAAGATTCAGTCGGCCGACAGCATGGCCGACGGCGCGAAGAAGATCGTGGCTGCCGTCAGCAGCGTGTGACCGGTAAAGGACCAGAAGACCATGTCTGTGCTCGTCGATAAAAACACGCGCGTCGTCGTTCAGGGCCTCACCGGCTCGGCCGGCTCCTTCCACGCCAAGCAGTGCATTGCTTACGGCACCCAGATCGTGGCTGGCGTCACGCCTGGCCGCGGCGGTGAAACCTTCACGGCCGAGAGCGCGGACAAGAAGCCAGTCAGCGTGCCGGTGTTCGACACCGTGGCCGAGTCGGTGAAGAAGACTGGCGCCGACGTCTCGTGCATCTTCGTGCCCGCGCTCGGCGCCGCCGACGCCATCCTCGAGGCCTACGACGCCGGCTGCCGGCTGATCGTGTGCATCACCGAAGGCATTCCGGTGACCGACATGATCCGCGTGCGCCGCACGCTCGAAGGTCAGCCGGTGCGCCTGATCGGCCCGAACTGCCCCGGTATCATCACGCCGGGCGCCTGCAAGATCGGCATCATGCCGGGTCACATCCACCGCCCGGGGCCGATCGGCGTGGTCTCGCGCTCCGGCACCCTCACCTACGAGGCGGTCGGACAGCTCACCGCGCTCGGGCTCGGCCAGTCGACGTGCATCGGCATCGGCGGCGATCCC
>JALYWZ010000536.1 GCA_030852505.1 Myxococcota bacterium
TTCGGATCGGCCACTGCAGCGGCCACCGCGCTCGCGCCCCCACCGGGGCCAGGCCTGCTGGTCACCGGCGCCGCCGCTGGCCCGCCAACCACGGGGGCGGCCGCAGGTTGACACGGCTGGCACGAGAGACCAAGCAACGCAAGCGTGACTGTCACCTTCATCGCTACCTCGTAATCAGATCACTATCGAATAGATCGTAGTTCCCGTCCCCGACCCTCGCAGCGTACTCCGTCCCATCGATCAAAAATCGCGCGTCCTCGACCCCGGCGTCGATGGCTCGTACATGGCCCTCGGACAGCCCAAGACTGCTGGAGATGGCGCGTTCGGCCGAATAGGCTTCGAGCTCATTGACGGCCTTGGCGACCTCTTCTCTCCGGCGCTGCCCAGTTCATTGGCGTCCCTTGCCCCTGCTGAACGTGAATCCCCTCGTGAAGCATCGTGGACAGCAGTGAACGCGCGCCCGTGAGCGCTGGCAAACCGAGGGTGATAGGCGCTGCTCCGGTATCCGGGTAATAGCTGGTTGCCGCGTACGCCCGGGCGCCAGACTTCGCTCGCAGACCCGGGTAGATGTAGATTTTTACCTTCGGATTGATGCCCCAAAAACTGAGAGCGATCTCTAAAACCAAAAGGCTCGAGGATTCCGCCGAAGGCGGGCGGAGCATTGCGAGCTCACCCGTAACCTCCGTCACTAGCGGCGGCCGGAGCCGAATCGCCCGACAGGGTTCGCGGATTCGGCTCGGTAGAAAACGCCGCGGGCCTCCCCCGCCGGTCTGCGCTATGAGCCCGGCGCCAATGCCGACCCCCTCATCGAAGCCCGAGACCGATCCACGCGTAGAAGCCTTTTTGGACGAGGTGGGCGAGCTCGCCGCCGAAGATCCGGAAGCCGCGCTCACCAAGATCGAGGCCGCGCCGGCCGAGATCGCCGGACACCCGGACATTCGCCTGGTGACCGCAGACCTGGTGTTCGGCGTGCGCGGTCCCGAAGACGCCGCGCCGCTCCTGCGCAAGCTGGTCGCCGATCAGCCGAAGGATCCCGATGCCCGCCACATGCTCGCCTGCATCGAGGCGGAGCTCGAGAACGAAGAGGAGGCGGTGAAGCACTTCCTCGAGGTGCTCGAGCTCGACCGCGCCATCGAAGGCGACACGCCCGTCGATCACGCGACGGAGGAAAAGATCGTGGCTGCCGCCGAGGGCGCGTTCGCGAAGCTGCCAAAGCTGTTCCAGGACCGGCTGGAAGGCGTGCCGATCCTGATCGAGCCGCGACCGAGTCGCGAGCTGGTGGAAGAGGGCTTCGACCCGCGCTCGCTCGGCCTGTTCGACGGCCCGAACGACGGCGACCGGCAGAGCGTCGAGAGCGTGCCCGCGCCGACACGGATCGTGCTCTACACAGCGAATCTCCTGGCAGATTCGCTGGACGACGAGGAGCTCAAGATCGAGGTCGAGACGACCGTGCTGCACGAGGTCGGCCACTACTTCGGCCTCGACGAAGAAGACCTCGAGCGCCTCGGACTCGACTGATACTGCGCTTGTGTTCAGTGGTCGGTTCATGTTAGGCGCAGGCTGATGCCGCGTTCGCGTCCCCCCGCCTCCGCCCGGCTGAGCCGCGCCACGGACACGATCGAGATCGTCGGCGCGCGCGAGCACAACCTCGCGATCGAGCGGCTGACCCTGCCCAAGGGCAAGCTCGTGGTGTTCACGGGTCCAAGCGGCTCGGGCAAGTCGAGCCTGGCCTTCGACACGCTCTACGCCGAAGGCCAGCGCCGCTACGTGGAGTCGCTGTCGACCTACGCGCGCCAGTTCTTGGGGCGGCTCGACCGGCCGGCGGTGGAGCGGCTGCGCGGCCTCTCGCCGACGATCGCGATCGAGCAGAAGAGCGCCTCGGGCAACCCGCGCTCCACGGTCGGCACCATCACCGAGCTCCACGATTACCTGCGCGTGTTGTGGGCGCGCGCCGGGCGCCAGCACTGCACGACCTGCGGCAAAGAAGTGAAGAGCCGCAGCACGGACGAGATCGTCGAAGACGTGCTCGCGCTCCCGAAGGGCGGGCAAGTGTCGTTGCTCGCGCCGCTGGTCGAGCACAGGAAGGGCGAGTTCCGCGAGCTGTTCACGGATCTGAGCGCGCGCGGCTTCGTGCGCGTGCGCCTCGACGGGAAGGTCACGCGGCTCGACGCGCTACCTGCGCTCGACAAGAAAAAGAAGCACAGCATCGAGCTGGTCGTGGATCGGATCGCCGTGGACGCGCGCTCGCGGGCGCGCCTGGCCGAGGCGGTGGAGCTCGCGCTGCGCGAAGGTAAGGGGGAATTGGGGGTCGAGACGGATAGCGGCAAATTGCTGCGCTTCTCGGCGACGCGCGCGTGTTGCTCGAACAGCTACTCCGAGCTCGGCCCGCAGAGCTTCTCCTTCAATTCGCCGCTCGGCATGTGCCCGGCGTGCAACGGCCTGGGCACGCGCATCGAAATCGATCCGGAGCTGGTCGTGCCCGATCCGTCCTGCTCGATCCGCGGCGGCGCGATCGCCCCGTGGAAGACCTCGATGGAACGCGGCGAGGGCTGGACGTTTCGGATCATCGAGGGCCTCGCCCAGGCCACGGGTGTGGATCTGGACGTGCCGTTCTCGAAGCTCTCCAAAAAGCAGCGCGAGCTCGTGCTGTACGGGCTCGGCGGCAAGAAGATCCAGGTCACGTGGGGCAAAGAGGGCAGCGAAAGCCACGGCAGCTGGGGCGTGCGCTTCCACGGCATCATCCCCACGCTGATGCGCCGCTACCACGAGACATCGTCGGAGCGGATGCGCGACCACTACCGGCAGTACATGCGCGAGCAGCGCTGCGATGCCTGCGACGGGCAGCGCCTCAAGCCCGAGAGCCGCGCGGTGCGCGTCGCCGGCCGCGGCATCGCCGAGGTGCTCGGCATGTCGGTGAGCGCCTGCGAGGTCTGGTTTCAGGAGCTGAAGCTCTCGCCCGCGCAGACCAAGATCGCCGAGGGCCCGCTGCGGGAGATCCGCGGGCGGCTGTCGTTCTTGCTCAACGTCGGGCTCGACTACCTGACGCTCGATCGCTCGGGTCCGACGCTCTCGGGCGGCGAGGCTCAGCGCATCCGCCTCGCGAGCCAGCTCGGCAGCGAGCTGTCGGGCGTGACCTACGTGCTCGACGAGCCGAGCATCGGCCTCCACTCGCGCGACAACCAGCGGCTGATCGAGACGCTGCGCCACCTCAGGGACCTCGGTAATTCCGTGGTAGTGGTCGAGCACGACGAGGACACGATCTTGGCGGCGGATCACGTCGTGGATTTCGGGCCCGGCGCGGGCCACCTCGGCGGCAAGGTCACCTTCGAGGGGCCGCCTGCGGCGTTGCAGACGGCGCGCGGCAGCTTGACCGCGGATTACATCAGCGGCCGGCGCTCGATCGGCGTGCCCGAGAAGCGGCGCAAGGCCGCGCACTCGCTCGTGGTGCGCGGCGCGCGCGAGCACAACCTGAAGGGCATCGACGTCGAGTTTCCGCTCGGCTGTCTGGTCGCGGTCACGGGCCCGAGCGGCGCCGGCAAGAGCTCGCTCGTGAACGGCATCTTGCTGCCCGCGCTGGCGCGGCACCTGCACGATTCGACCGGGCCGGTCGGCGCGCACACGAAGATCGACGGCATCCGCCACATCGACAAGGTGATCGCGATCGATCAGCACCCGATCGGCCGCACGCCGCGTAGCAACCCCGGCACGTACACCAAGGCCTTCGACGAGATCCGCTCGCTGTTCGCCGCGTTGCCCGAGTCGCGCCAGCGCGGCTGGGACGCAGGGCGCTTCAGCTTCAACCTCAAGGGTGGTCGCTGCGAGGGCTGCGAGGGCGACGGCGTGGTGCGCGTCGAGATGCACTTCTTGAGCGACGTGTACGTGACCTGCGAGGTCTGCGGCGGGCGGCGCTACAACGCCGAGACCCTGTCCGCGCGCTACCGCGGCAAGAACATCTCCGAAATCCTCGAGACCGACATCGACACCTGCCTCGAGCTGTTCGAGGCGCACCCGTCGCTCGCGCGCATCCTGCGCACGCTGTCCGAGGTCGGGCTCGGCTACGTCAAGCTCGGCCAGCCGGCGCCCACGCTGAGCGGCGGTGAAGCGCAGCGCATCAAGCTCTCGAAAGAGCTGTCGCGCACCCAGACCGGGCGCACGCTGTACGTGCTGGACGAGCCCACGACGGGCCTCCACTTCGAGGACGTGCGGCGGCTGATCGAGGTACTGGAGAAGCTCGTCGACTCCGGAAACACCGTGGTCGTGGGCGTGCCGGATGAGGACGGCAGCGTTCCCGGCATCAACGCCAGCGACGGCAGCACCAATGGCGATAGCAGCTCGGGTGCCGTCTATGTTTTCGTTTCGAACGGCAGTGCCTGGACACAACAGGCTTACATCAAGGCCTCGACGATCAGTTTTGCCC
>JALYWZ010000537.1 GCA_030852505.1 Myxococcota bacterium
GATCGGGCCCGCGCAGTGCGCATCCTCGGCGCAGCCGGCGCAGGCGCCGAGAGAGACATCGCAGCGCGGCGTGCTGCCGACGCACAGGGAGTCGTTGTCGGCGGAGCACTCGCCGCAAGCGCCGCTCGGCAAGCACACTGGAAGGTCCGGATCGGCGCAATCTTGGTCCGCAGCGCAGCCCTCGCACAGACCCGAACCGACGTTACAGACCGGCCGGTTGCCAGTGCAGAGCGCCTGATTCTGCGCGGAACATTCGCCGCAGACGCCGCTTCCGAGACAGATCGGCGACTCTGGGGGGCAGTCGCTGTCTCCCACACAAGGAGCCGCGACGCAGCCGCCCACCTCTTCGTCACAGATCGGCGTGGCGCCGCCACAGATCTCGCAGTTCTCCCCGCACGCGTCGTCGCACGAGGCGCAGGAGGTACCGTTGCAGCTGATCGGGTCACTGATGATCTCCGAAATCAACTCGCTGGCGTCGACGGCGAGCAGATCGGCGCCCAACGTCTGGGCGCTGTTCGACGTGCCGAAGATCATTCGAATCGCCGTGGTCAGCGGCACCCCGGCGTCACTCAGCGCCCGGACGGGAATTCCCCAGGACACGAAGAAGTCCGCGTTGTTGCTGAACGTCGAAGCTGCCGCGTCGGACCGCGCGTGCGTGGCGACGTTGAAGAACTCGAGATCTTGCTCGGCGCGATCCCGCGCGTCTCCGTTGTTGCCCAGCGGATTGTTCCTGGACAGCGAGACGTCGTCCGGGTTGTTCACGCCATTGAGCATGATCAAGTATTCGAAGTGATCCGAGTTTCCGTCCGTATCCAGCGCGACGCCCCAGCCGAAGGCCGCGAAGTTGCTGGCGGTCTGCTTCGGATCTGCGTTCACCCGCAATCGGAAGAAGATGTAGTTGGTGTCGCGCGCGATGTATGCGGCAGGCCGCGTCCCGTCACCGACGATGTCGCGCGAATTCTGGGCGTCGCCGAGCGGATCGGTGATCGTGATGCCGCCGCGCGTGACGGGGACCCAGGCCGATTCCACCGGGAACGTTTGCGCGAAGCTCGTCACCGATAACAGCAAGCTGACGATGAAGACCCGAATCGCGATCTGGAGTTGGTTCACGGCAGCCCTCCTTCGAAGCCAGGATCCACGGCAGGTTGGTGTCCGGTGCCCGGCGCGTAGGTCGCCGACGCGAGCACTCGCAGCTGAGGCACCCCGGGCGAAGTGGCGAGACCCGGTCCAACACCGAGCCCGGCAACGAAGTCACCGCGCCCCGGACGAAAGCGCGCCTGCGCCAGAATTTCTGCTCCCAGATCGGCGAATAGCTCCGCGCCGTCGACGAGCACGTTGTGCGCGAGCAGCTCCGCGCCGACCGACAGCGTGCGCCGCCGATCGATGAGGTAACTGGCAGCCGCACCGAACGTGAGCGCCGTCCCGCTGGCTGGCGCCGCGGTCGCGGGCAGCGAGCGCGTGGGCGCACGCTGATCCCGGGCTCCACGGCCCACGACAAGCGATCCGCCGTGCCACCCACGATCGCCGAGAAGCGCCCGCGCACGGATTCGTCGCTCACGAACGAATCCTCGGGCCCAGTGGGAAAATAGATGCGCGCGGCGAGCGCGACGTTCGTCGTGGTCTCGGGAGGCAAAAGACTGACGCGCGCTCCCAGGAACAACTCGCCGAGCTCGGCACCCTCCGGCGAAGCGATCGTGACCCCGGTGGGGTCGTCCACCGGGTCTTCACCGCTTTGATGAATGACTACCGGTGCGCCGAGGTGGAGCACCAGACGTTCGGCCAGCGAATACGCGGCTCCGGCGTGCACGAGGAGCTGGTCGGAGATCACCGCGCCGACGCGCTCGCCTCGGGCTCGGAGGACCAGCGGGTCATGCGCATAGTCGATGATCAGGTGGGCTGCGAACGATCGCGCCTCGATCTCGGCGGACTGGACTCCGAAGCTCCAATCACCAGGCGGCGCAGGAGTGAACTGCTCGAGTGACGTCGCGCCTTCCGCCTTCGCGTAACTCGTCCCCAGAAAACAGACCCACCACGAGAACTGCACCAGTGTTCGCTTCATGTCTCGTCCCTCGAAACCGGCTCCCCGAGCCCGTCCCGTGGCCCCGAGCTCCGGTGAGCTTCCCTCGGCGGAGCCCAGTGCTCCGTGCTCCCCCTGGCTATCAGACCTGCATTCGAGAGAGAAGCGGCGAACGCGACTGCGAATTCTTACCCACTCACGCGGGTGGGCACTTCGACATCAGCCACGACATCAGGGCATCTAGTCGAGCAAGGCATTCACCTTGGCGGCGCAGATGAAGTCATTCTCGCTGAGTCCGCCGACGTCGTGCGTGCTGAAGGCGACTCGACACGTCTTGTAGCCAACCTCGAGATCCGGGTGGTGGTCCTCGCGGTGGGCGATGAAAGCGATCGCGTTCACGAAGGCGACCGTCTCGTAATAGTTCTTGAACGTGAACAGCTTGACGAGCTTGGTGTCGTCCGCTGAAAGCTCGAAGCCGGGGAGCTCGCTGAGCAGCGAGCGCGCCTGTTCCCCGCCGATCTTCGGCGTCTCCGACTTGCACGCCGCGCAGTGCTTCTTGGCTAGCATCGATTCCATCGCTTCCTCCTCGTCATTGGCTCGGCTGGCTCGAGGCTTCTTCCTCGAGCAAGAGCCTGCGCTCGTTGATGGCCTGTGCCACCGGCTCCAGGCGCTTGTCACTGCGGATCAGCGCGATCAGCGCGCGCATTGCCGTCAAATAGCGGTCGCGATCGAGCTCGCCCCGCAACAGCTGTACGCGCAGGAACACGCCGGCAGTCTGGGCCACGTCACACAAGCAATAGTCGCGCACCTCGGCGAGGCGCCCGGCGTGCACCATCGGCCCCACGTCCTTGCCCTCGACGCCGACCTTGCCGGGCATGCCGCAGAGCTTGGCGACGACGTCGAGGCGCGAGGCTTTCGCAGCTCCGAAATCGGCGAGGTAGTCCATCAGGTCGAGGTGACCGTCGGCCGTGAAGCGGTAGCGCACGTCGCGCGAGGAATAATAATGGCGTAACGAGAGCCCGTGACGGAGGCAGCGGGTCGCGATCACCGGCAGATCGAAGGAGCGGCCGTTGAATGTCACGAGGCACGGCCGGCGCTCCTCGATGAAGCGCGAGAAATCCCCGAGCATCCCGATCTCGCCTTTGACGTCGCTGAAGGTATTCAGGCGCTTCGGCTCGTAGTTGCTGTCGATGAGCAGCGCGCCCATCACCACGATGCGGTGGTGGGGTGGGGCGGGCAGCCGCTCGGTGTCGGCGGTGCTCGCGATCGGCAGCTCGGGATCGAGCACCGTCTCGATATCCAGGACGAGGAAGGGGTGCGGCAGGGGGCGAGCATTCTCTCACGTCCATTTCGGGTCAATCCCGCGACCGCGGATGTCGGGGCCACCGCCGAAATCCGGCCGGCCAGTCCGCGCGCTGTTCTGGCCGGGAACTGCGCAACGGCGCAGGGATCGGCCAACAAACTTAGTGAATTTGAATACTTATGAACACTTGACGTGCCGCCGCCGGCGTGGTCCCCTGGCCGGTACGCGCGGGTAGGACCCGCGTGTTCAACGGACTTCTTGACCGTGGACGGCCCGAAACGCGGCTGACCCGGATTCGACGCCCGAGCGGGCGAGCCATGCCAAAAAACACTCTGGTCATCAATTGCGACATACGCGAGACCCGTGTCGCCCTGATCGAAGAAGGGGTCATCGCGGAACTTCAGATCGAACGGGCCGGCGCACGCGGCACCGTCGGAAACATCGTCCTCGGCCGCGTGACGCGCGTTTTGCCGGGCATGCAGGCGGCGTTCATCGACGTGGGGATGGAGCGCGCAGCGTTCCTCCACGTCGAGGATTTGATCCGTCCCGACGATCTCGAGGCGTACCTCGCCGGTGGCCGGCGGGACGCCGAAGACGATCGCGCCGCCAAGGGTGATGGCGGAAAGCGCCGAACCCCGGCCGCCGCCGCCGCTTCCGATCACGCTGCCCCGCTGGGCGCGGCAGCGACGCTCGTCCACGGCGTTGACGACGACGACGACGACGACGACGAATCGGACGACGACGATGAGACCGACGCCCCCGAGCCGTCGGAGCCGCAAGCCAGCGTCGCGAGCGAAGCGACGGACGACGACGACGACGACGACGACGAATCGGACGACGACGACGACGACGAATCGGACGACGACGAATCGGACGACGACGACGACGAAACCGACGACGCCGAGTCTGACGAGGACGCCGATTCCGACGACGAGGACGCCGATTCCGACGAGGACGCCGATTCCGACGAGGACGCCGATTCCGACGAGGACGCCGAGGACGACGACGACGACGACGCGGAAGAAGAAGAAGAAGAAGAAGAAGAAGAGGAGGGCGAGGAGCGCGACGCCGGGGACGACGAGGAGGAGGTAGCGGT
>JALYWZ010000083.1 GCA_030852505.1 Myxococcota bacterium
GTCGGGACGGGTGCACCGGCGGCGCAACCCCGGCTTCGTCGAAAAAATCGGCATTGCCGAAGATCCGCCGGGTGCGCGGGGTCTGCATGGCGTGCGGCCCGAGCTCCTGGGCCAAGACGGATGGCAGCGCCCTCAGGGTGATCGGTTTGGACAGAGCTCTGGCGAGCGCCTGGCTGAAGGCTCCGTCGCCATACTGCATGATCCGACCGCACGAGCTCGTCACCCAGACCGACGCCTCGTGCTCCGAAGCACTCGCAGGGTGATACGTCGCGAACGTCTCGGCCAGATTCTCGAGGCCGTGGCCCGCGTAGCAACAATCGAGGATCAACCAGACCCGGCTCGGTTTGACGGGGCCACCGAGGAACAGCGTGGCGAGATCGGTGGCCGGCAAACCCCCGTTGCGCGGCGCGTCCGGCCGGCAGCCACGGAAGCATAGATAGTGCGTGTCGAACGCCTCGCTATGCAACGCATGACCCGTGAAATAGAAGACGACGCTGTCCTCTGATTGCAGGTTGCGGATCCAAGCGCCGACGCCGTCCGAGAACTGGTGGGCCGTCAGCTCTCCGCCGTCGCCCCAGGCGCTCGTGTCGACGGCCTGGTACCCGAGCCGTTCGAACGCGGTCGAGAGCCTCCCGACGTCGTTCTCGGTCTCTCGCAAGCGCTCGAGCACCGAGCCCGGAGCGGGGTCCGCCACGCCGACACCGATGAAATAGCAGCTCCCCTGCCCCGTCATGGTGTTTGCCTGGCGAGGGCCTCCTCGACCGCGTCAGTGATGACCTCGCCGACCTCCGCGGCCCCGAGGTAGTGAACGAACTCGTGATTCTTGGTCAGCGAACGCAGGCCGAGCTTCCCGCGATGAATGAGTACGTCGCTCACCGGGCCCCGGAACAGCGGCTGGATCCGCGGGACCGGCACGACCATCGCGTCCGCGAGGTTGCTCACGTTGATCCAGCGACGAACGCTCGGCGCCGTGCGGGGAGGCGCTTCGGTCGGACGGAGCCGCTCGTAGATCAGCTTGCGCACACCGATCGGCGAGCCAATGGTCAGCAACGTCGAGACCTTGTGCGGTATGCGGCAGAGCCCTTCATAGGCGATGACCGACCCGAGGGAATGACCAATCACGATGTCGGCTCCTCTCGCCAAGGCTTCGCGGAACCGATGCTGGATCTGGTCGTACACGCTGGCCTCGGCCGAGTCGCCGCGTCTTACGGGCACCCTGCTCATGTACATGGCAGTTTGGTAGATCTGAGCGTCGATGACGCGAGCGGCGACGCTCCGCGGCCGCGCGAAGGGATCGTACTCGGTGACGCGATCGATCTGACGGACGGCCTCTCGCACCGTGGCGTAGACGACGTCTGCGAGCGCGTCTCCGAGACCCTTGAGCGGCGCCTCCGGTCGGGGCTCGTCGAACAGGTCGCCCCAATAGACGAGCTCGAGCTCCAACTTCGGCAAGGGAGCTCGGCGGCCGCGCGCAACACGCGTCCGCTCCAGGGCTTCATCGAAGGCAGGGAACCAGGAATTTTCGATCTTCTTCGGTCCCAACCGCTCGTGTCTCATACCGTGAATGAACAGCACTCTGACCATGATCGCCCTCCGCAAGGCCAGACGAGTATACTCGAGCCGAACGCCGTACTCCCACGGTTGAAGTCGCCGAGGCGCGCAGGGGTCGCTTGACGCCGCAGTCGACTGGCGATATCCGCGAGGGTCAACCAATGCTCGATTCCGGCGAAAACGCGGCCGCTGACCTGCCGCGAGCGGGCGCGCGCCTCGGCGAGCGCTACGAGATTGTTTCAAAGGTCGCCTCCGGCGGTCTCGGCGTGGTGTTCGCCGCCCGCGATCTGGCGATTCGACGTCTCGTGGCGGTCAAGGTGCTCGCCCCGCGAAAGCAGCAGAGCGAGCACGCCCGGGCGCGCCTGTTCCGCGAGGCGCGAGCCATGGCTCGGATCGCTCATCCCGGCATCGTGCAGGTCTTCGACCAAGGGGACGATCCCGCCTTCGGGCCGTTCCTCGTGATGGAGCTCCTGAGGGGTGAGGACCTTTCGCGGCTCCTCCAGCGCGCCGAGCGCCTGTCGCCGAGCGCGGCTCTCGAGCTCATCGAGCAGGCGTGCCTCGCGCTCCAAGCCGCGCACGATCACGGCATCTATCACCGGGATCTCAAACCCTCGAACCTGTTCTTGGTAGAGGACCCGCTTCGCGCGGCTCCGCTCGTCAAGCTCATCGACTTCGGCGTCGCGCGTTTCGAGGCGGACGAGGACGCCCTGACCGAGCCGGGCGACGTGCTCGGAACCATCGCCTACATGGCACCGGAGCGCTGGAACGCACCGGATCGCGGAGACGCTTGCAGCGACGTTTACTCACTCGCCGCCGTGGCGTACGAGCTGCTCGGCGGTGCACGGCCCTTCCGCGCTACGACGCACACGGCCCTGCGGCTCGCGATCGCGAACGACACGCCCGCGCCGCTCGCAACCCTCTGCCCGACCATCGATGCGCGCGTTGCCGCTGCGGTCGAGCGTGCCTTGCGCAAGGCGCCTCGCGAGCGTTTCTCCAGCGCGCGCGACTTTGCACGCGCTCTCGGCTTCCAGCACACCCCGAGCGTGCGCTCCGAGCCGGCGGGTTCGACGGCTTTCTTGGGGACGGAGCGCTACCGGCCCCGCCACGTTCTCGCGCGAAGCCGGAGCTCCGAGGTCTACGTGGCCGAAGACCGGCTGCGCGGCGCGGACGTGCTGCTGAAGCGCGTGAGGAAGACAGAGCCGGAGGCGCTGTTCCGGATCAAGAACGAGTTCCGCGTCGCTCGTGAGCTCGAGCACCCGAATTTGGTCCGGCTACTGGAGTTGGTCGACGCGGGCTCGGACGTGTGGATCGTCATGGACCGCGTCGAAGGTGTACCACTGCTCGAGTATGTGGGGACCGACGAGGTCCGGATCCGCCGGACGCTCGCTCAGCTCACGCGTGCCCTCTCCGCCCTGCACGCGCGAGGCCTGGTGCATCGCGACGTGAAGCCCGACAACGTCATCGTGGAAGAGAGCGGCCGCGCGGTGCTCTTGGACCTGGGCCTCGCCGCACCGCACCACGCTCGCGAAGAACCGCGCGGGACCCTGGCGTACGTCGCGCCCGAGGCGCTCGAGGGGCGCTTCGGTCCGGAGGCGGATTTTTTTGCGCTCGGCGTCGTCCTGCACCAGGCGCTGACGCGAGAGCTCCCGAGCCGCACGGCAACCGGGGAGCTTGCCGCGCTCTCCAGCAACCTCCCCGGATCATCACTCGGCGAGCTGTGCGCGCGACTCCTCGAGCGGGATCCATCGCGACGTCCGCAGGCGCACGAGCTGCTGCGGGAGCTCGCGGGCGGCGAACCGGATGCGGACGAGGCGGCGCTTTCCGGCGAGCGGAGGATCGACGCGCTGCATGGCGCCGAGGTCTTCGTGGGCCGCGGCGACGCGCTTGCGCTCCTCGACGCCGCTTTTAAAGAGGCGGCGTCGGGCTCGGCGGTTCTGTTGTGCGTCGAGGGCACGAGCGGCATCGGAAAATCGACGCTCCTCAAACGGTTTCAGCGGCGGCTCGTCGATTCGACCCCTGCGCTCGCGCTATCGAGTCGCGCGCGACAGTACGAGTCGGTTCCCTACCCGGCGCTCGACGAAGCCATCGATCAACTGAGCTCGCACCTACGTAGTCTGCCCGACGCGCACGTGGAAGCCTTGCTGCCGCGCCACGGCTCGCGCCTGAGCGATTTGTTCCCGATCCTCGCGCGCGTCGGAGCCATCGTCCGTGCCGCAGCGACGCCCGACGCCGCGCTCACCCCCGCGGACCTCCGCCGGCACGCGAGCGACGCTTTGCGCGACCTGTTGAGACGCCTGGCGGATCGCCAACCGCTCGCGCTGTTCATCGACGATCTGCAATGGATGGATCCGGACAGTCGCGCGCTGCTCACGCACTTGCTTTCGGGGACCCAGGCTGCTCCGTTGCTCGTCGTCGGGGCCGTCAGGGACGACGACGAAGCCTCCGCAGTCTTGAAAGAGCTCGAGGACAAGCTGCCGCACGGCGTGATGAGGCGAGTTCCGCTCGGGCCCCTCTCGCACGCGGAGACCCACGCGCTGATCGAGGCAAAGGTCGGGGGGTTGGTGCAGCTGCCGGCAGAAAAACTGGCCGCGGTCTCCCACCAGACGGGTGGCGTTCCGTACTTCGTCGAATTGCTGGTCTCCGACATCCTGGAGAGCGACTCGGACGTCTCGGCCGAGATCGACATCGATCACGTCCTCGCTGCCAAGCAGCGACGCCTGACCGCCGAGCTCCGTGAGGTCCTCGAGCTCGTCGCCGTCTCCTCGCGGCCGCTCCCGAGTGAGCTCTTGCTCGAGCTCGCCGGTGCGCCCGACCTGCGCGCGTTCGAACCGCTGATTTCTGGGCGATTTTTGCGGCTGGTGCGCTCGGAGCCCGGCTGGGTGCTCGAGCCGTATCACAGCCGGATCCGCGACGCGGCGTGGCGGGCCCTGGACGAAGGGCAGCGGCGAGAGCGCCACGCGCGCCTCGCCGAGGCGTTCCGCAAGAACGAAGCGGCGACCCCGCCCGAGGTGCTCGTCGAGCACCTCGCGGGGTCGGGAGAAACGAGCCCGGCCGGCCAGCTCGCGTATCGGGCAGCGGAGCTCGCCTCTGAACAGTTGGCGTTCAGCCGAGCCGCGGCGCTGTTCGGGGTCGCGCTCGCCTACGGTGCGTTCGCGAGCGAGCGGTATGTCGGCATCGCCCGCCGCTGCGCCGAGGCGCTTCAGAACGCCGGTCAGCGCCGGAAGGCGGGTGAAGTCCTGCTGGAGGCCATCCAGCACGCTTCCAGCGCTCCGGACGCGGAGCTGCTGCGGCGCGAAGCCGGCACGCACTTCCTGCTGAGTGGGGATATCGAGCTCGGTCTCGAGCTGCTGAGTCCGGCGCTCGAGCTCGCGAAGCTCGAGTATCCCTCCACCGAGGAGGCGATCCCGCGGACGTTCGAGGCGCTCGCCGCGCTCGAGTCTCGCGGGCTTACCCCGTGCGCGGACCGCGGCCTGCTCGACGCGGCGATCTCGAGCCGCCTGGAGCTGTCCTTGCTCTTGGCGCAGGGGCTCGCGCACATCGACCTGCGCGCGCTGCCGTTTGCCTGCCACGCGCTGCACACCGCGCTCGACGCCGGTGACGCCTCGAGGTTGCGTCGCGCCCTCGCGGTGTTCGTGGTCAACGCGTCCGGCTCGCTTTCGAGCCCGTTGATCGAGCCGGCGCTGCAGCTGTGCCGCGAGCTCACCAAGAGCTCGCCGAGTCCGTACGGGCTCGCGCTGCTCTACTCGGCGGAAGGCGAGCGGGCGTTCTTCCAATCCGACTTTCTGGCCGCGGAGTCCTGGTTCGAGCGAGCAGAGCGCACGCTGCTCGCCTCCTGTGCGGGCACGACTCGCGAGCTTGCCACGGTGCGAGACATGGCCGTCTGGGTCCAGTACGCACAAAAAGGCGACTTTCGCAGCCAGGTCGACCGCACGATGAGCTGGCTCGCGGAGGCCGAGAGCTCCCGCGATCTGTTTCACACCGGGATGTTGCGGGTTGCCCACGCCCTCGTCTGGATCGCGCACGATGACCCGCAACGCGCGCGCGCGGAGCTGCGAAAGGCCGACGCGGAGTGGACCGGGCCGGCCGGAGTTCTGCAGGTGGGCGCGACGCTCTATCACGATGTCATCGACCGGTACGAGCAGATCGATGGACCCCCTATCCAGGGGGAAGCCGCGCGCAACGCGGTAGCAAACACTCCGGCGGCGCAGGGACCCTTCTTGAGCGGGTACTTCGTCCTCAACGAAGTTTGGAGAGCCGTGCGGCGCATCGCCCACGACCGCGCCGAGCCGAACGAGGCCGGCGCGGTGCGAGAGTCCGTCGATCGTCTGCGAAAGCTGGGGCTGGGCATCTGGTTGGCGGTCGCCGACGCGCTCGAGTCGAACTTGGATTACCTGGAGGGCAAGCGCGAGCAGGCAATCTTGCGGCTCGAGAACGCCGAGCAAGCCTTCCGGCGTTTGCACATGTTGTGCCTCGCAGCCTGCGCCCGAATGCGCCGCGGTCAGCTCACCCGAGACGATCTCGGGCAACGCCTCGAAGCCGAGGCCGAGCACGAGCTTCGCACGCTGGGCGTCGCGGATCCTGCGCGCTGGTGCCGCGCCTACTGGTCGATGTTCGAAGCCGGCGGCGTCCAGCAACCGACCCAGCTTACGCGCGAGCACGCGAGCGTCGGCGCCCGCGCCTGACCGTCATGACGGTTCGTGACCGGTTTCGACACCGGTTTCGAAGCTCGGCGGAGAGAGGCGCCGTCAGTCGCGCCATGGCGTGCGCGCGCGGAGCGTGCGGCGTTTCCCGACATTCCTGGCCTCGCCGGTCATGGGCACACCGATTGCACCCTTTGGGTTGATTGATTGAGTGGCGTGCGCGAGGCGGTGTGACCGATTCGAATCCCATGACGTTCTCCGCGTCGCCGTCGAAGAAAACGCCGCGACCGCGAGGGAGAAGCGCTCTAGCGCACTCGTAGTCAGGGGCGCACTGGCGAACGCCACATTCATTCGAGTCTTAGACACCCATCATCGGAGTAGAACTATGCATCACTTGGATCGAACGGCCACGAGCACACTCGGCGCCGACACCGAAACCGCTTCACGAACCTCGCAAACACGCAGACACGTCGCGAGGCTGGGCCGCGCCCTGGCAGCCTGTCTGATCTTGGCTTCCGCCTGCACAATCAACGATGGCGGCGAGGACGGCCCGGACGACGACGCGACCGGCGGACGCGACGCCCGCGGCGGAAGCAGTCCGAGCGACGCGGGCGCGCCGCCCACCCCCAAGGGCGGTACGACCGGCGCAGGCGGCGAGGACGGCGCGATGAACGGCGTCACGGCGGGGGCCGCAGGCAATGGAGACGTCGCTGGACCGAACGAGGGCGGCGCTCCGGGCGCAGGAGGCACGACGGGCGCAGGAGGCGAGGCCGGCTCGTCCGTGGCCGACGCGGGTGATTCCAGCGGCCCACCGCCGGCTGGCTCCGATTGGCCCGACGACGGGCGTGGCACGACCGGGCCGCTGGTCCTCGAGGTCACCACGGCGCGCGGTCCCGCCACTCCGGGCAAGCCGCTGCTCTGGACCATCACGGTGGGCAACCCGACTCAGCGGGCCGTCGAAGGCGTCAGCGTCTTGTTCCGTGTTCCAGAGGCGCTCGCGTTTCACTACACGACGGACGCCGACCCGGATTCGACGGGCTGCGGCAACGGCACGTGCTCGGCCGACGAGGAAGCCTCCTGGACCATCGGATCCCTGGCCGCCGGAGCGACGCAGTCCATCAGCATCAACACCAGCGTCGGCAGCGGTGTCGGAGACGGAGACGAGCTGCGCGCGGCGATCCGACTGAGCGCGACGGAGGTCAACCCGCTCAACATCACCAAGGTCGTGCCGGTCGTTTCGCCCCCGCCGATGCAAGTCTCGCTGACGGCGGATCGGGATCCCGTCCGACCCGGCGAGCGAGTCGAGCTCTCGTTCGACCTCGGACAGGTCGGGGATACCTCGCTCTACGAGGGCGAGCTCAGGGCGTTTCTTCCTCCTGGACTGGCGGTCGAGTCGATAGGTCAAGACGGCACGACGGCGAGCGACGGCTCCATCGTGTGGTCGATCGGAGACGTTCCTGTCGGCTCCACGTTCCACCGGACCGTGCTCGCGACGGTCCGCGACGACGCCGCGCCCGGGGACATCCTGAACCCGATGGCCTCGTTCACTTACGAAGACGCAGAGCACGAGGCTGTCGCCGCGCTACCGATTTCCGTGGTGGAAACCGCGCCCCCCGTCTCGCTCGCGGTCAACGTCGCCTCGGCTCCCGCCGTGCCAGGGACCAACGTCCTCTACAACGCAACCATCTCCAACAACTCGCTCCGAGCCGTCGAAAATCTGGAGCTCGTCCTGCGCTTACCGAGCGAGCTCTCCTATCACTACACGGTGAACGCCGAACCGGACTCGTCGGGCTGTGGCAACGGGACCTGCAGCGGCAACGAAGAAGCCAGCTGGACGATCGCGAGCCTGCCGGCGGGCACGACTCAGACCATCACGATCAACCCCGACATCGTGGCCGCTGCCGCGGGCGACGGTAGCTTGATCACGCCGAGCTTCCGGCTGCGCGCCTCCGGCGTGAACCCGCTCAACCGCTTTCACACGCTGCCCGTGAACGGCAGCCCCGGAGCCGAGCTTTCCCTCGGAACGGCGGTCGAACCCGTGGTTCCCGGTCAGTCGTTCGCCTACGATCTGCACGTCGGACACGTGGGCCCGGCCACGCTGAACGGCACCGTGCTCAAGGCCTATCTGCCCGAGGGCGTCTCGATCGAGGCGATCAGCGACGGCGGCTCGGAGACGGCCGACCGCGAGATCAGCTGGGATCTGGACTCGCTGCCCGTCGGCAGCCACGCCCATCGCAGCGTGGTCGTCACGGTCGACGAGGACGCCGATCCGGCGACGGTGCTGGAGGCGTCCGCGGTGCTGACCTACGAAGACGGCGCAGAGCTCGACGCCACCGCGGAGCACGCGCTCAGCGTGGTGGAGGCGCCGCTGCCCCTCACGCTCACCATCGAGGCCACCCCGGATCCGGTCGTGCTCGGAGAGCGGATCTTCTACACGACGACGATCACCAACACCTCTCAACGCGCCGTGGACGGCATCAACCTGATGATGCGGCTGCCGAAGGGCACGAGCTTTCACTATACGCAAGATACCGACCCCGATTCGTCCGGATGCGGGAATGGAACGTGCTCGTGGGGGGAAGAGGCGTTCTGGAGCATCGGCACGCTCGCCGCCGGTGAGCTCGTGACGGTGACGACGAACGCCGCAATCGCGGCCAACCTCGTGGGCGGCAGTCTGGTCAGTGCCACGCAACGCGTCACCGCGACCAACCTCGGCGGGACGATCAACCTTCAAACGACCGTACCGACCGAAAACTAGCCGCGCGCCGAGCCCATCACCTCTGAGCGCTCGCTCGCAATCCCTGGTCGGACCTCGCCGTCGAGGTTCGGCCGGGGAGCATCGTCGCGCGCGCCCGCTACCGCACCAAGAAAGACCCATCGTTCATGTCGCCGTCCCGTCGCTACCCAAGACTCGCCCGTCACTTCTCGCCGGAGTCCCGGTCCTTACGTGTTTCTTCCGTGGCGCTGGCCACGCTGCTCGCGGTCGGAGCAGCTTCGACCAGCGGGTCCGCCAGCAGTCCCGCCACGCAAGGCTCCGGCGTCGTCGACTTGTGTCGCATCGCCGCACCAACCAAGGGCGGCAAAGGCTGGAGCAAGCAACGCGTGGTGATCTTCGAGCTCGATGGTCAACGAGCCGCGGAGCTTCCGGAGAAGGAGGCAAACGAAAAGGGCGAGGAGCAGCCGGGGGTAGAACACCACGTATTCCGCGACAGCGCCGTTCACAACCACCTGCGCAACGTGTTCTTCAGCACGTTTCCGATGGAACGATTTCACACCGTGGTGACACAGCTTACCGCTCCGCCCGCTCTGCTCGCGCAAAAGAGCGTCTCGACAGAAGAGATGGTTCGCGCCGCCGAGCTCGACCCGTTCGCCGCCTACTCCATCGCCTGCGCGGATTGGGTGATGGCCCCGCGCGTCGTCGCCACGGAAGACGCGGTCTGGCGAAAGCTGAAGAAGCGGCGTCAACAAGGCAAGCAGACGGTCGAGTACCTCGCCTGGGACATCCGCCCCCAATTCGAAATCGAAATCGCCGTGTATCACTTCGAAAAGGGTGCCTGGTCGCTCGCAGGGGTGGTGAAGGATATCAGCTCGCCGATCGTCGACATCACGACCGAGACGCTCGAGACGGGTCACACGCTCAACCAGCTCGTCTCCGGCGGCGAGCAGCAGCGAAGATCGTTGGTCTCGGCCCACCCGGACGCGAGCTGTCGCGTGCCGCTCGCCGAGGATCTGAAGGACATCGCCGATGGCTTCGGCAAGTGCAGTGAAGCCACGGTCGCCGCGGCCAGCAGCGCGAGCAGCGCGCTCCGCCTGAACGAGAAGCCAGCCGACGAAGACGGGCCTCCGGCCTCGGACGAAAGCGCGGCGGGTCAGGGCGGGGCGGGTTCGGGTGCAGCGCCGTCCAGCGGCGGCGCGGCCTCGGGCAAGGCCGATTCGACCGCCAGCGAAGCTCACGAGCCGCAGGCGGGCGCCGCGGGCGAACCTCCGGCGGAAGAGCCGGAAAATCAGGTGCTGGACGAGGTAGGCCGTGGAGCGTTGGCAGTCGCCAGCAGCAGCAATCCGAAGCAAGGCCTCAAGGATCTCGCCAAGCAGACAGTGAGCGAGCAGGCGCCGGAGGGGATGGTCGAAGCAGTCGGCGCCGCCAAGCTGGCCGTCGACACGTGTCAGGCAGGGGTCGAGTCCGTGGTCAAGGCGTCGAAGCGGCTCCGCGAGATTGCGCAGAACCCCGTCGGTGCTGCGAAGAACGCGCTGCTCGGCTTTGCAGCGTGCTCGGGGGTGCCCTTGTCTTACGACCTCGGCAACGCGACCCCGCCGGGCACCGCTCAGCTTCACTCCGCGTTTTGCGAGGATATCGACGCGAAGGGCGACGTCGCGCGCGGCCGGTCCGCGATGCAGGACGTCGCCGTGTGCCGGGCCCGCGTCGCCGCCGAGCGTACGACGCTGCTCGTTCAGAAGCTCGTGAAGCGCATCGTCAACATCGGCGTACCGCTGCTCGCCCCCGTTCCCGCGGACAGCGGGCACTTCGGCTTGGCCGTCGGCCGCGAAGAGGGGATCTACCGCGGCGACATTTTCGAGGCCAGGGACGCCCAGGGAAAGCGCGTTG
>JALYWZ010000538.1 GCA_030852505.1 Myxococcota bacterium
CCTGCAAAGAGCCGGCGAAACGCCGCTTCGAGAGGCCCCCCAGCGCGAGCAGGCGAGCCCGCAGCTTGCCGTCACCGCTGTAGCGAGCTTCGCTACCGGTGGGCAGCCACAGCTCCGCGGCGTTCGCGAGCTGGAAGCCGTCTTCGAGCGGTCCGAGCCAGTGTACGCGCGCGCCGAGGCGCACGTCGCCGAGCCCGACGCCGTCGTCGGGTGGCGGCAGATCGACGCCGCGATTCAGAAGCTCCCCTCCGCCGACGGCGGTCGAGAGCGGCAGGTTCGCGTAAGCGAGCAGCCGGTGAAACGCGCTGAACGACAGACCGAGGTGCGCCGCGCGCTCGGCCGACACCACGTCGCGCGTGCTCTGATCGGACTGGATCAAGACCAGCGGGGCGACGGCGTAGTCGAAGACCAGGCGAGCCCGCAGTGTGCCGTTGCCGCGCGCATCGGCGGAGGGCACGAGCAAGGCCGCGTCACCGGCGGGCGCGGGCTCCGTCAGCAAGTTCGTTCCCGGGTCGGCCCAGCTGGGCGACGCTATCGCCAGGCTCAAGACGCTCGGCCCAATGCGGGCGAGGTTCGCGAACGACCGAAAGCGTCTCACCGGGGGTCGCGACTATAGCCCAGGCGAAAAGGCGGTGATCGCTCGCGGACCCGAATCCGGACTCCGAATCCGCTGTTCCCTGGGCGAGTCCGAGGGTGGTAGGCTCGCGTCCCGCCATGCGACACTTTTTCGCTACTGCTGCGTTTCTCGGTCTCTCCGCACTCGCCTTACCCGACGCCCGCGCCGGCGACGCTCCGCCAGCGAACGCAAAGCTTGAGGAGATGCGCAAGAAGCTCGAGGAAGCGCGCAAGCTGCTGCTGAAGAAGAAGCAGGAGATGGAGGGCAAGGCCGGAGCGAGCAGCACGGCCAGCACGGGCGGCAAGACCAGCACGGGCGGCAGCGGCGGCGCTGGCGGCAAGAAAGCCGAGCCCAAAGGTGGCGGCGGCACCACGGCCACCACGACCACGACGTCGAAGGCCGCGGAAACCCTGGCCGAGCTCGATCGCACGCGCGACGCGCGGCGTAAAGCGACGGTCACGCGTCTGCGCGAGCGCTGGGGCTCGCTCGTGGAGAGCGAAGCCGCGCGCCAGGAGCTGAAGACGCACGCCGAGCGAGTGGCCCGGCTGTCACGCATCCGTGCGCTGGCGGAAGACAAGAAGAAGCTGTCGATGATCGAGGCCGTGGACGGTCTCGTCACGAAAGAAGAGCTTCGCCATGGCACCGCGATGAACGCGCTGCGCGCCTCGGGAGGCAAACCGTGAACCGTGTTCTGAATCTGAGTCTGTGTGTGGGTCTGGCCCTGGCCGGGCCTTTGGGCTGCAGCAAGTTGATGGATCAGCTGAACCAGAAGAAGAAGGCGGAGGCGATGCTGGCGTCTGCTTCTGCTCTGGCTTCGGCGATGGCGGTGCCCACGGTCATCACCCCGGCTACCGCCACCGTCGCGTCCCCCACGAGCCCGAGCGTGAGCGACGAACAGATCCCGGCACCCGAGGACTTCGAGCAGGTCGCAGCGCGGGACATCACCGACAGCAACGCTCAGGCCGAGCTCGACAAACTGAAGAAGGACATCGGGCCCTAATCCAAGCCAAGCGTCACTTCGCGCAAGTTTCGCTGCTGGTCGCGCTTGCAGCGCCTGCGGCGCGCGCGGAACCTGCGCGAGATCCCGCAGAATCGCCCGCGTCTCCGAGCCCTACCCGGCGCGCGCTGGCAGCCACGGCTGCTCTCGTGCCGGGCGTGCTCGTGCACGGCAGCGGCCATTGGGTAGCGGGGAGAGCGAAGACCGCTCGCCTGCTGCTCTTGTACGAAGGTATCGGGCTCGGCTCGCTCGGCGTCTCGCTGGGCGGGCTCGCGCTCACCGGTGCCTCTCAGTACACGGTGACGCCGTTCGCGATCGGCGCGCTCGGCGGCCTCGGCTTGTTCGGAGTGACGCTGCTGGCAGACCTGTACGGCGTGCTCGCGCCCGAGGGTGGAACCGGTGCCCCCGAGACGGAGCCGCCGCGGTTCGAGATCCGCTCCGGGTTGCTGTACGTCTACGATCCGCTGTTTCCCCACGAGTGTTTCTGGTCCCACGGGTTCTCTCTGGAGGCGGGCGGGCTGCGCATTGCTCCGGGTTTCGAGCTCGGGCTGGATGCGGCGACGTATCGCTACTCGCTGTTCGTGGCGCGCCGGCTGCTCGGAGCGCGACCCGGGCGCGCGGCGCGCTCCGGCACGGCGCTCGACGTCACGACCGGCGTGACCGAGCAGGCGTACCACGACGACGCCTTCGGACTGACCGCGCTCGAGCTCCGGCTCGACGCGCGGCTCGATCTCGGGGAGCTGGACTCGAACCTCGCCGGTTCGTTCGCCGAGTCCTCGCTCGGCTACGCGCGCGAATTCCTGCGCTACGACGGGCTCGAAGGAGACCAATCGGACGAGCTGCTCGGGCGCATCGGCTTCGGCATGTATCTGGGCCGCCCGGGTGGCGTGCACGGAGAGGCCGCGCTCGTCTACGACCACCGGCGCGACACGCTGGCGGGTGGGATGCGTTTCGCCGGCGTGCCCGCGGGTTACGCCGGGCACCTGGAACAGACGACGCGGCTCTTCTTCACGCCGGGCTTCGGTGCAGAGCTGCAATTCGAATACGGCTCGGCGTTCACGACCGGCCTTTCGCTGTTGTTCCGACCAGGAGCTCGACCATGATCCGACAGCTGCTGTTGGCTGGGCTTTTGGCGAGCGCTTGTCTCGACATCGCCGGAGAGCGCGCCCAGCGAGACCTCACGATCGGTAAGGCCGAAGCCGCCGAAAACCGCGTGGAGGTCCGCGACGGGCTCGCGGCCGTGCACCGGCTGGACGCGGAGACGCTGGAAATCTGGGCCAACGCGCCGGCGCTCGAGGCGACGCTCGAGCTCGGGGGTGAGGTCGGCGAGAGCTTCACGTTGGTGGTGCACAACGCGCTCCCGGACGCCGAGCTCCAGGTCGAAGACGAGAGCGGCGCTCCGGTAGCCGTCACGGATTTTGCCGCCGACGTCGCGACCGAGAAGCGCTTCTCGCTCGCTGCTCGGCGAAACGCGCGCTACTCGCTGCGGCTCGCGCCCGGTGACGTCGAGTCGCGCAAACCCTTCGAGTTCATCGCGCTCGCGGACGTGCAAGAGGCGATCGATCGCGTCGAAGACGTGTTCGCCAAGATGAACGAGCGCAGCGCGGCGCGCTTCGCGATGTTCTCGGGAGACATCACCCAGCGCGGCCGGCGCAGCCAGCTCGAGGAGTTCCAGCGCAAGATGCGCGCCCTCTCCTTGCCGCTCTTCACCACGCTCGGTAATCACGAGCTCGGCGACTCCGATCTACCGTATTACGATTATTTCGGCAGGGGCAGCCAGAGCTTCCGCTTCCACGGCGTGCGCTTCACGTTCCTCGACTCGGCGAGCGCCACGATCGACGCCGAGGTCTATGGCTGGCTCGAAGACTGGCTCGAGCTCTCCCGATCGGAGAATCACCTGGTGTTCATGCACGTTCCGCCGCTCGACCCGTTCGGCATCCGCAACGGCGCGTTCTCGAGCCGGGCCGAAGCGGCAAAGCTCTTGTCGTTGCTCGGCCGGGGCCGCGTGGACATGACGTTTTACGGGCACATCCACAGCTACTACGCGTTCGAGAACGCCGGCATCCCCGCGTACATCAGCGGCGGCGGCGGCGCGATCCCCGAGCGCTTCGACGGGATCGGTCGCCACTTCCTGGCGGTGACGGTGGACCCGGCGCGCGACGGCGCGAGCGTCAGCGTCGTGCGCGTGGATTGAGCTGCCGCTACTGACAGAGCTCGAGCGCGGGCGGGAGGCCCGGAGCGTCGCCCGACGAGACCGGCGAGCAGCGGGTCTGCGTGCCGCCGAGCTCGGGGCAATCGGAGTCCGCCGAGCAAACCTGAGCGGTGTTGGCGAGATCGCAGCGCGCGGTGCAGTAGGTGCCGTCCCACAGCGGGGTCGTGCAGCAGGTTTCGCCGGCCCCGCAATCGGCGGGACGGGCACAGGCGAGCTGCGGCGCGTTCGCTGGCGTGGAGCTCGGCTGGGGCTTCCGCTCGCTGGCGGCGCTCGCGCAGCCGAAGCAAAGAAGCGCGAAGACTAGCCAGAGCCGCATCGGCCTAGGCCTGCTTCTTCAGCTCGCGCGGCTCGATGTAGTCCTCTGGCTTCAACACCAGGCGCTCCACGCGTTCGCCGCGCGCCAGGGCTTCGACGATCTCGGGCACGTCGGCCAGCGTGACGCGACCGTAGAAATAATGGTCCGGCTCCACGGCAATGCTCGGGCCGACCCAGCACGTGTCGAGGCAGCTCGCGGTGCACGCGCGGGCCTCGAGCCCGGCGAGCCCGCGCGCCTTCAGCTGCTCCTTGAGCGCCGCGTGCACGG
>JALYWZ010000539.1 GCA_030852505.1 Myxococcota bacterium
TGCCACCGCCGATGCCGCAACGGCGCTCGTCTTCGCCGGTTTCCGAAGCGCCGCCGCGGTCGGCGCGCGAGCCCTCGCTGCCACCTCCCCCCGGGTTTGCGCCGCAGCCGGTGGCGTCGGATGCTCCGCCGTCGCTGCTCGGAATCGACCTCGCCGAGGTCCGCGGCCTCGAAGATCTGCCGGAAGAGTCGCAGCAGGATCTGTCGCGCAAGGTCCGCATCCACGCGCTCGAGGTAGACGAAGAGGTCACCGGCTTCGGCCTGGCGCTGGTGCTTTCCGGCAAAGTCGCGGTGATGCCGGCGATCATGGATGTGGTGTGCGTGCGCGCCGGACGCGGCGAGCTGATCTTCGCCGAAAGCCACGTCGAAGAGGGAGTCACGCTCAAGGTCGTCGCGGCCGAGCCCGGCACGCGCGTCGCCGCCTGGCCGATCGAGCAATTCGCCGAAGCGATCGCGCCCTGCCCGTGGGTGAGAGACGAGCTGCGCGGCGTCGGCGATCGACTGCAGGCGTTCGCGGGCGCGGCCATGGGCCAGATGGGCGAACAGCTCGACGAGCTCTTGCGCGGCATGGTGTTCGATCGCTGCAGCGTCAAGCTGTTGCTCCCGGATGAAGCCGTGGCCACCGCCGGAAAGCCGCTCGCCGGCATGACGATCGTCGGTGCGGGCCGCCTCCAGGTCAGCGACAAGGACGGAAACCCCGTCGACGAGCTCGGCCCCGGCGACATCGTCTACGCCTCCGAAATGCTGCGCGCTGCCCCCGCGCCGGCCAACGTCAAAGCCGCCGAGGGCGGCGCCTTGATCGTCTTCGCCGAGCGCAAGACGGCACACGAATTGATGATGAGCGTGCCGCCGTTGATCGAAGTGCTGTCGAGCTAGGGACGCCCTCGCTGGGACGAGCGCGCTCGGCGCACTTACACCCCCGGCACGTAGCTCCTGATCCACGCCAGGTGGCTGCTCACGCGGCTGAACACGGAGTAACTCGTGCAGTAGTGGTCGCCCCAGCTGGTGACGCCGATGAGCTGGTAGCCTCCGCCGGAGACGGCCTGAAGTAGAGGTCCTCCGCTGTCGCCCAGACACGTCCCCCGGGTGCCGCCCGTGTCGCCCGCGCAAAGCTCGTCGGACGCCAGGTTGCGGATGGAGCCAAGGGCGGAGTTGCAGGTCGAACTGGGACGGATGGTCAGATCCACACGTTGCAGAATCGCCGACCAGGCCTTGTCGGGATCGAAAGGGTTCAGCACGGCGGTCGCACCCCAGCCAGCGGCGATGGCCGTGCCGGAAGTCACCAAGCCGGTCTTGAGGGGTAGGACCTTGACGCGCGTATTGAGCGTCACCGAAGACGACAGCTTGATCAACGCGATGTCGTGGTTTGCGCCCACGTAGTTCGACGGGATGTGCACCTCGCTCGCGCCTCGGAGCTGCTCCCAGCTGGTTCCTTCGGCGGAGGTGCTGAAGCCGCTCGAATCGTAGTCGCCAGCGATCAGGAACAGCGCGCTCGGCTGCGCCTCCCCGTACGGACCCGTGCCTCGGTTCGGCGGGCCGTGGTACACGCAGTGAGCGGCAGTGAGCACCCAGTCCTTGGTGATCAGCGTACCGCCGCAGGCGTGGTTCGCGCCCGGAGTTTCATCGAAGACGCGAACCATCCAGGGGTGCCCGCCGATGCTCGCGTTGCTGCCGCCGAGGATGCCGGCTTGGCTCGTCCCCGTGCTTTCTGCGTCCTCGACGCTCACCGCGCAGCCGCTCCCGAGAGCCAGAGCCCCGAGTATGCACACCCATCCCATCCGACCCAACCCGCTTGCCATGTTCTTCATGTCTTTTGCCTTTACTCCGGCGTGATCCGCCAGACCAGCTCTTGGTTCCCCTGCGCTCCGGCGAACCTCAGGCCGAACCAACGGCTCGCAGTGGAGATGGTGTTGCGCCCGTCGCGTTGCTTTCTCGGGAACGTGATGCGGAAGGCGCTTCGCCACGGAGTCGTGTACGGGAAATAGGTGAGCTCGATCGCACCCGGGCGCTTGATGGTCTGGATGCTGGTGGGCGCGGTCTCGTTGCCCTCCTCGTCGATCAGCCGGACAATCCAGGCGGGGTCCTTGGCGGCGAGATCGTTCCACTTGTACTTCTGCGCGTAGAGCGCGAGGTAAAAGCTGTGCTGGTCCTGGTACTCGGCGAGCGAGCGCTCGAGGAGCGCGCGGCGCTGCTCGACGGTGAGCCGGTAGTCCTCGGAGTAGCGGACCACGTACGCCCAGCGAAAATCCCACGACTCGTAGGTCGCGGTCGCCGTGAGCACGTTGTCCATCATGTTCACGTTGGTGAGCTGCTCGGTGCGGGTCCAGAGCCGCAGCACCTGGTCGTAGTCGGTGGCGACGTACTCTCGCGGCCCCTCCGACATCGACACTTTCTGCTCCGCACAGCCGAGCAACAGGAACAGCGAAACCAGAGCGGCGGAGCGAGCGCGAAGCATCTTGGACCTTCGCATCGTACAACGGGCTCGGGCGCCGGCGCACCGGGATACCGTTTCTGCTCGCAATCCGCGGCCCGGGCGAGACAAAGTGGAGCCGCTCGTGCCGCTCCAGCTTTTGCACGCGGTTCTCGTCGCGGTCGCGTCCGCGACCCTGCTCGCGGCTTTCCCCGCGGCTGCCGGCCCTCGCGAGGAGCTGCGGGATCCCACCGAGCTCCGCTGGGGCGGCGATCTGCAAGGCGGCGAGCCGTACGTCTACGAAGATCCGAAACAGCCGGGGAAGCTCCTCGGCTTCGAGGTCGAAATCGCCGAAGCCCTGGCGCGCGAGCTCGGTGTTCGGCCGAAGTTCGTGCAAACCGACTGGTCCACGCTGGTGCCCGCGCTCGAGCGCGGCGACATCGACGTGATCTTGAACGGCCTCGAGGACACGCCCGAGCGCCGCGCGCGCATCGCGCTGTCCGTTCCCTACTTCGTGTACGGCGAGACGCTCACGGTACGCCGCGGCGCGCCGTTTCAGTCGCTCGAGGATCTCGCGGGGCGCAGCGTCGGCACGCTGAACCAGACGGTGGCCCACGATCTGCTGAAGCAGCAGAAGCTCGCGATCGTCCTCTACGAGGGCCAACAAGAGCCGTACTTCGACCTGGCGAAGGGGCGCACCGACGCGGTGCTGCTCGATCACGTCATCGCCGAGCGCTACGGCTGCCCGCTGAAAGAGCTCGAGTGCAGGAAACAGGACGTCGCGCGGGGCCACTACGTCGCGGGCGTGCTGCGCGGCAAACCCGAGCTCATCGCCGGCATCGACGCCGGCTTCGAGCACCTCGCGGAAGCTGGCGAGCTCCGGCGCATCCTCGAGCGCTACGGGCTCTGGGACGCACGTCAGCTGGAGCTCGTCTCCACGCCCGCCGCCGCTGCCTCGGCCACGAGCGCCCCCGAAGAGCCGCGCTTCACCGCTGGCCACGCGCGTCTGTTGCTCGAGGGCGCGGTCGTGACGCTGGCCTTGTCCGTCGCGTCGTTCCTGATCGCCTGCCCGCTCGGCTTGTTGCTGGCGATCTTGCGGCTCCACGCCGGGCGGTTCGCACGCTACGCTTCGGCTGCCTACGTCGAGGTGTTCCGCGGCACGCCGCTGTTGCTGCAGCTCTACGTTCTCTATTTCGGCATCGCCGACCTGGTCCGGCTCGGACCGATGACCGCCGCCATCCTCGGCCTGGGCCTGAACTACGCGGCCTACGAGGCCGAGGTGCACCGCGGGGCGCTGCTGTCGCTGCCCCGCGGCCAGACCGAAGCTGCGCGCGCGCTCGGGCTCGGTCGTTTACAGACTTTGCGGCACGTGCTGCTCCCCCAATCGCTGCGCGCCGCGCTGCCGAACCTCACCAACGACTTCGTCGCGCTGCTCAAGGATTCATCGCTCGTCAGCGTGATCACGGTGGTCGAGCTGACGAAGCGCATGACGATCCTGTCGGTGGAGCTCCGGGACTGGGTCCTCCCCGGCCTGCTGTGCGCCGCGCTTTATTTCGCGCTCGGCTTCCCGCTGTCGCGCTTGTCGCGCCGCCTCGAGCGCACGCTGCACCATGACCGCGAAACGAGGCTCGCGTGATCCGCATTCGCGGCCTGCTCAAAAAACACGGCGAGCGCCGCCTGCTCGACGGCATCGACGCCGAGGTCGCCGAGGGCGCGATCGTCGCGCTCGTCGGCGCGTCGGGCTCGGGTAAGACGACGCTGCTGCGCTGCCTGAACGGGCTCGAGAGCTTCGACGCCGGCCGCATCGAAATCGCGGGGCACGTGCTCGAGCCGGGAGCGCATCGGCCTTCCTCGAAGCTGTGCGCCGACGTCGGGCTCGTCTTTCAGGAGTATCACCTGTTTCCGCACCTGAGCGTGCTCGACAACGTGACGCTCGCGCCGCGCGTCGTGGCGAAGACGCCGCGCGCCGCGGCCGAAGCGCGCGCTCACACCTGGCT
>JALYWZ010000084.1 GCA_030852505.1 Myxococcota bacterium
CTTTCCGAATCCGCTCGGCTTCATCCTGTCGTTGATCGTGGCTTCCACCGGCTGGTCCTTGCTGGCGGCGCGCTTGGACGAGCGCTCACGCTGGCTTGCCACCGTCGGCGTCTGGCTGGGCGTGACGCTGGTGTTCGCGCTCGGCGGCGTGCTTGCGCGCCGCGCCGTGACGGCCTCGCTCGGAGAGACGCGAGGCGATCTGGTGGACCTCGTGACGACGCCGATTCCTGCCAACCCCCTGTGCTACTCCGCGATCAGCCTGGAAGCCTCGGGCGAGCGGTACCGAGCGAGTCTCGCGCAGGTGTCGCTCGCGCCCGGGTTGGTTCCCCCCGAGTCCTGTCCGCGAGAGCGCGGCGAGCGCACCGCCCGGCTCGAGCCCGTGTCGAACGCCGGTTCGCCCCCGGGGGTGCTCTGGTACGGGCGCTGGCAAGGCTCCCTCGGCGAGCTCGCGAAGCTCGCGGAGCGCTGCGACGTCGCCGCATTTTTGCGCTTCGCGCGGGCTCCATTCTGGCTCCGCCGCGAGTCCGGCGCCGTGGTCGTGGGCGACCTGCGCTTCGATCGAACGGAAAAGCTCGAGTTCACCGAGCTCGAGCTCCCGGCACGCGTCGGGGCGTGTCCGCCCAACGTGCCACCCTGGCAACCGCCGCGCAGCGCCGATAGTCACGAAACTGCCGCCGATCCGTAACCGGACGCTCCGACACGCGTGCCAGAACGGATTCGGTCAGACGTGACGAAGACCGAAGACGTCAGCGTGCGCACCGAGCTGTCGGCCACGGTGTACAGCGGCGAGGCAGCGGACTGGATCCGCTACCTGAAGCTCGCGCCCGAGCAGCGCTACGAGCGCGGTCTCTCGGTCCGAGTCCACGTCGACCCCGACGTACGGCTACTCGCCTTCGAAGCGGACAGCCAGGACTCGCAGTGGCTCTCCGAGCTCTTGCACCAGGCGCTGGAACTGCTGCGCGAGCACTGCGAACAGCGGCCGCACGTGCGCAAAGCCCTCGAGGAGCTGCTGTTCGACACGGGACGCGACGACCACGCCGAACGCGCGGTGCTCCTGAGTCGCGAGGTCCCGAGCGACGGCTCGCGCGAGACGGCCCTCGACGACTCGCTGGTCGGCCGCGACGTTCGGCTGGTCCTGCACTCGCGCCTGGTTCGACACGCGCAAGACACGCTGGCTGCTCGGCCCTTCCTCTCGCCTGGGGAAAAGCTCGGATTGTGCTGGCCGATTGTGTCCCGCCTGGTGTTCGACCTCGCCTACCCCAGCCTGCCGCGTGACCGCTTCGCAGCAAAGCTCGACGTATTTTCCAAGCTCACCTACGTCACGATCAACGCCCTCTACGACGAGCGTAAGTCCGGACGCCTGGTGCCGAACTCGAGCGGCGCGCACTTCGAACACCTGATCAGCGCGGCGTCCGGCATCTCGCGCGGCCGCTTGATGGAGCGCCATCCGTACTTTCGGATGCTAGGCAGGCTCGGCTTCCTGCTCCGACCTGCGCCGTATAGCGCGTACTCGGCAGAGGTCCGTGTAGCGGCACGGGAATACCTCGACGCGCTCTACCTCAGGCTCAGCCTGGCCGGCGCGATGCCCGGCGTGCCGACCGCGATGCGGCCGATGACGTTCGAACGCAAGGGCAACAAGGTGAAGACACAGCGCCCCGAACTCGGCTGGTTCGGGATCCACGACAAGGACGACCTCGAGGCCTGGAAGACGGTGAGCGGACCGTTTCGCGACCTCGGCTTCACGCTGCTGAGACAGCTCGGGATGGGCGAATTCGGTCGCGTCTACGAGGGCTTGAACCTCGAGAACGACCAGTTTCCGGCGAGGGTTGCGCTCAAAGTCGACCGCATTCTCGGCAAAAAGAAAAATGCGATCCTCGAAGCGGAGCAGGCCATGGTCGTGGGGCGCGAGCTCGCCCATTCCCCTCACCTGATCCGGCTCTACGACACCGGAAAGCTCCACGGTATCCGCTACACGTACCACGTGTTGCAGCTGGTCGACGGTGACACGCTCGACAACCTGCTGGGGGTCACCGGCACCGAGCACGCGAGCGTCAGCCGGCCGCCGAGCGCTCGCCTGAGCGAGTGGCAAGCACGAAAGGAGTACGAGCGGGCGCTCAGCCAGCGCGGCGGTGAGCTGTGGCGTCGCCAGCGCATGGCCCTGCCCTTTCGCCACGTCCTGTCTTCAGCCGTGATGCTCGACCTGGTGACGAGCGTGCTGCTCTGGCTCGAGGACGTGCACCGCATCGGCTATGCCATCAACGACCTCAAGCACGGCAACCTGATGCTGAGCCGGCGCGGTCAGCTCAAGGGCATCGACCTCGACTCTTATGCCCGCCTCCACTCCGAAAAGGACAAGGTCACGGACTTCATGTTCCTCGCCGTGTCGTTGATCCTGTTGTTGTTCAACGCACCCGTCATCGACCGCGGCCGGAACGTGCCGTGGGAGGAGCTGATCGAGAGCGAGGACCGGCTCCGAGCCGGCCTCGGCGAGGCCTGGCCCTTCGGCGATGTCGAGCTCCTGAGCGATGGCCGCGTCACGAAGGACGAGCTGTTGGCGGCACTCGTGGACCTGGTGCACCGGAGCCGGAGCCTCGCGTACGCAAAGAACCCCGAGCTCTTCTCGGATGACATCGCGCGTCTGGTGCAGATCAAGCGGCGCTTGCTGCTCGAAGAGCTCGTCGTCGATTGAGGGGGCTGTGAGTGGGAGCTCAGCCCCCGCCTGGCGGCGAGGCACCAGCACCGGAAGCGCCAGCTCAGACGACCCGAACCATACCGATCCGAAAGAGGCCTCCCAGACCGATGGTGCAGTAAGGATCCTGACTGCAACATGCTGCGCCGTAACCCAAGGACATCACTAGAAATCTTAAAATTATCCACAGCCAGTCAGGATCCTGACTGCGTGGGGCGGTGAGAAAGGGGTCCCCCGCTGACGGAGAATGGGTCACGGCTGGCGCGCCCGGCGTCAACTGAATTCGCCGCGCAGGTAGGCCTTCGTGCGGTCCTCGCGCGGCTCGTCGAACAGCTCCCCTGTCGCCCGGTATTCGATCAAGTACCCGGTCCGCCCGCCCGCGCTCGTGTCGACATAGAAGAAGGCGGTGCGATCGGCGACGCGCTGCGCCTGTTGCAGGTTGTGGGTCACGATCACGATCGTGTACCGCTCCTTGAGCTCGAGCATCAGATCTTCGATGCGCCGCGTCGCGAGCGGGTCGAGCGCCGAGCACGGCTCGTCCATCAAGAGCAGCGACGGCTCGACTGCGATCGCGCGCGCGATGCACAGGCGTTGCTGCTGGCCACCAGACAGCGAGAGGCCGCTGGCGCTCAGCTTGTCCTTGACCTCGTCCCACAGCGCGGCGCCGCGTAGCGCCGTCTCGACGCGCTCGTCGTAGTCTCCCCGGAAACGGTTCAACTTCAACCCGAAGGCCACGTTCTGGTAGATGCTCATCGCGAACGGGTTCGGCTGCTGAAACACCATGCCGATCGAGCGCCGCACCGCCACGGGATCGACGTGCGGGGCGTAGATGTCCTGGCCCTGAAAACGCACCGAACCGTCCAGCCTGAAGCCAGAAATGAAGTCGTTCATCCGGTTCAGGCTGCGGAGCACGGTGCTCTTGCCACAGCCCGAAGGGCCGATGAAGGCGGTGATCCGGCTCTGCGCTATCGGTACGTGGGTGTCGCGCACCGCCAGGAAGCTGCCGTAGTGTAACTTCTCGATCCGGCAGTCGACGATCCACTCGGTCGGTGCCGAGCTCGACGCTTCGCCGGTCAGGGGTCGTGTCCGGCGCTGGCCGGAGCTCGTCGCCGTGTCCGAAAGGAGCTCTGGGGTCGTCATCGGTCAATGTTCCTCCGGCCGACGCGTGACGGCCTGTGCGAGAATGTTGAAGAGCAGGACCAGCACGACGAGCACGAGCGAAGCAGCCCAGGCCAGGTTCACCTGGTGCTCGAACGGGCTCCCCGAAAAGTTGTAAATCAGCACCGCCAGCGAGGCGATCGGCTGATCGAGCTTGCCGTCGAACCAGTAGTCGCTGAACAGCGCGGTGAGTAATAGCGGCGCCGTCTCGCCCGCCGCGCGCGAAAGCGCCAGCATCACGCCGGTGAGGATGCCGGGCATGGCCGTAGGGATCAGCACCTTCGTCACCATCTGGGCCCGGGTAGCGCCCATGCCGAGCGCCGCCTGCTTCATCTTGGACGGCACCAGCCGCAGCGCTTCTTCGGCCGTGAGCATCACCGTCGGCACGATCAGGATCGCGAGCGCCACGCCCCCAGCGAAGGCGCTGAACGACCCGAGCGCGCTCACCGCGATCGCATAGGCGAACACGCCGGCCAGGATCGAAGGCATGCCGCTCAAGACCTTGCCGGCGAAGCGCACGACTACCGAAAGCCTCGATTCGGCGCCGTACTCGGCGAGGTAGATGGCGGCAAACAGCCCGAGCGGCAAGCTGATCGTGGCCGCGAGCGTCACGACCACGACCGTGCCGAGGATGGCATTGCCGATGCCGCCGCTGTCCATGCCCGCGCCCGGCGTGAGCTCGGTGAAGAGCCCGAGGCTCAAGAGCGGGCTGCCACGCACCACCAGCATGTAGAGCACCGAGAACAACGGAAGCAGCGCGGAGGCGCCGAGCCCGATCGCCATCAGCGTCAGCGCGCGGTCTACAAAAGTGCGTCTCTCGCCGAGGCGGACCCGGAACCTCGTCTCCGATCGGGCCTGTTGCGAGAGCGCGTCCATCAACCGAGCCCCGTGAGCCCGCGGCTCGCGCGCAGCATGAAAAGAGACCCGAGCGCGTTGACGGCGAGCGTGATGAGGAGCAGCACCAGCGCCGCGCACATCAACGCTCCGACCTCGACCCCGCCGGCCTCCGGAAAGTGATTGGCGAGCAGCGCGGACAGCGTGTTGCCTGGAGAAAGCAGCGACCAGCCGAAGCGGTTGGTGTTGCCGACCAGCATCGCGAGTGCCATCGTCTCGCCGAGCGCGCGCCCGAATCCGAGGACCAGCGCCCCGAAGATGCCGCCGCGCGCCGTCGGCAAGATCACGCGAAGAATCACCTCCCAGCGCGTGGCCCCCAACCCGTAAGCCGCCGCCGCGAGCCGCCTCGGCACCGCGACGATCGCCTCGCGCGAAATCGCCGTCACGGTCGGCAAAATCATGATCGAAAGCACGAGCGAGGCTGGCAAGATCCCCGGGCCGCTCAGCTTCGTCGCAAATAGCGGGAGGAAGCCGAGCTGTTCGTGCAAGAGGTCGGCGATCGGGCGCAGCGCGGGGATGAGCACGTAGATGCCCCACAGGCCGTAGACCACGCTCGGGATCGCGGCGAGCAGCTCGATCACGTTCTTCATCACCGTCTCGGCCCGCCGGGGCAAGAAGCCCTGGCTGAGGACGATGGCCGTGGTGACGCCAAGTCCGCCGCCGATGAGCAGCGCGAGGGCGGACGTGTACAGGGTGCCGACGATCGAGGGCAGGATCCCGAACCGGTCGCCATTCGCGTCCCAGACCGAGCTGGTCAAGAAGCCGAACCCGAGCCTGCTCATCGATGCTCCCGCGCGGCGCACCACTTCGAACACCACGCCGGCCACTAGCAACACGGCGCCCGCGGCGAACCCGCAGGCCGTCCAGCGGAAAGCGCGGTCGAACGCGCCTTGCCAGGCGTCCGGCGGCCTCGCGATCGGCGAGCGGGAAGCGGCCTCGGAAAAGCCGGAAGCTGGCTGGTTCGTCGCTGGTTGCTCCATGTTCGCCGCCTGCGCCTGTCGCTGCGGAGCGCCGTTCTCTTCACTCGATCGTGGCGACGGCAGCCTGGGCCTTGGCCAGCGCCCTCTCGGGCAGCGCGATGTAGTCGAGCTTCTCCGCCAGCGGCTGACCCTCGGTCAGGCACCAGCCCAAAAGCTTCTTGACGGCCGCTGACCTGGCCTTGTCCTCGTAGTTCTTCTTCGCGAGGATCCAGGTGTACGTCACGATCGGGTACGACTCTTCGCCTCCCGGATCGGTGACCCAACCGCGGAGGTCCGCGGGTAAGTCGACAGCACCGAGCGCCGCTGCCGACGCTTTCAAGGTGGGGGCGATGAACTTCCCGGCCTTGTTCTCGAGCGCTGCCATCGGCTGCTTGCTGCTGGCGGCGAAGGAGTACTCGACATAGCCGATGGCTCCCGGCGTCTGGCGAATCAGCGCCGCGACGCCGTCGTTCTTGCGGCCGCCGACGCCCGCGGGCCATTCCACGGACTTTCCGACGCCGGGACCCTTGCTCCATTTCTCGCTGATGGCGGCGAGGTGCTGCGTAAAGACGAAGGTGGTACCGCTGCCGTCCGAACGGCGGACGATCGTGACCTGGGTATCGGGGAGCTTCACGCCGGGGTTCGTCCTGGCGATCTTCCCGTCGTTCCAGCGCTTGATTTCCCCGAGAAACAGCCCGACGTACGCGTCCCGGCTCAGCCTGAGCTCGCTCACCCCCTCGAGGTTGTAGGTGAGCACGATCTGCCCGCCCGTGACCGGGATCATCACGACGTTGCCGTTGGCCTGCCGGATCTCGCCGTCGGTCATCGCCGCGTCACTGGCTCCGAAGTCGACCTGGTTCTCGAGGAAGGACTTCACCCCCGCGCCGCTGCCGGTGGACTGATAGTTGACGCGCAGCTCCGGGTTCTGGTCGCTGAACTCGCGAAACCAGCGCGAGTAAACGGGCGCCGGGAAGCTGGCCCCCGCGCCTTGCAGAGTCAGCGGTTCAGCCTTCGGTTGCGTCTGGGACGTGGCTGAGGCCGAGCTCGAGCCCTCTGCGCTCGGTGGCTTCTTCGAGCAGCCGCTCGTGAGCAGCAGGGCACCCGAGCCGAGCACGGAGAGAATCAGGTGATTGCGGCGAGAAATGCGGGTCATGTCGGCGCACAACATGACCCATGGCTCGTGCCGCACGTGTGACGTTCGCGTGATCGTTTCACGCCATTCCTCCGTCACCGATTCGTCACGGAGCGCCGGGCTCTACGCACGAACGAGGAGCTCAGAACGCTGCTTCGTTCCCCGGAACTTCACACGGGATGGGCTCGACTACGCCCACTTTCTGGTCGAAGTTACGCAAACGGTCGAGCAGCTGGATGGTCACGCACTGACCCTTGGCGACGAGCAACGTACCCGTGCGCGTCTTCACGTCGCTCGCCAGCCGCATGCCGATCCGCACTTCGGAGAGGGAAAGGTTCTTGACCTCGGGCAGGCGTTCGCCGCACAGCTCCGCCAGCGCCGACAACACTTCCAGGTCGTAGTCGGCGCTGCGCTCGAGCAGCTTTTGCACCGCCGCCGAAGCGCTGCCGAGCTTGGTCTCCTCCACGCCGAGCGCCGAGACGGCCCGCAGGATCCGCGCGCCGATCGGCAGCTCGTTGGCTCTGCGCTCCCCGGGGCGAAGCGTCGAGAGCCTGAGGAGCTCTCGCACCGGCTCGAGACGCGGGATGCTGCCCAGCACCCGATCCACGATCTCGGGCACGCGACCGAGCATCTGTTGCTCGGCTTCGTCGAGCGGCGTACCCCCATGCAGCTTGTGCACGACGTCGGCGGGCAGCACGGCAAAGCCCATGCTCGACAACATGGACGCGATCTCCACCTGCCAAGCTCGCTCGAGGCGAAGCTTACTGGCGAGCGCCCGCACGCGTTCGTGCTGGCGCATTGCCGCGCCGAACGTGCCGGGGTCGAGCAAGCTCAGCATCTCGGTCAGCGCGCGCGTGGTGCCGAGCAGGGTCTGCTCGAGGAGCACGCGCTCCGCGGTGATCAGCCGGTGTTGCTCGACCGCAGCCGCCAGCGCCGGCGCGAACGTCTCGTGCGGGCAGGGCTTGGTCAGGAAGCGGAACAGGTGGCCGTCGTTGACCGCGGAGATGGCCGCGTCGAGATCGGCCTGACCGGTGAGCAGCATCCGCACCGTGTCCGGCGCGCGCTCGTAGAACCGCGACAGCAGCTGCGCGCCGTTCATCCGCGGCATGCGCATGTCCGAGACGACGACCGCGAACGGTCGCGCCGGATCGATCGCCTCGAGCGCCGCCTCTGGCCCGGCGGCCAGCGTGATCTCGTATTGTTTTCGCAGCAGGCGCTGGATGCCTTCCAGCACCGCGGGCTCGTCGTCCACGAGCAAGACGCGCGGCAGGCTCACGAGGCTCCCGCTCCCGCGTCGCCGGAGAGCAGCTCTCTCCGCAAGGTGGCGACGGCCTCGCCGAGGCCGAAGCTCTCGAGCAGCGCGGGTGGCGGGCCGTCCGGAGCGCCGGGGCCGCGCCGCTCGCTTTCGCTGAGCGACGCTGCGATCGCGACCGCGCTCCCCACGTTGAGCGCCGTGAACTGGGCCCAATCGGCGTGGTGCCCCGCGACGGCCTCGATGATGTCGTGGGGCAGATCCCAGAGCCCGAGCAGGTAGGCGCCGATCTCGGGGTGCGTGGCGCCCAGTCGCGACCGCTCGGCTTCGAGGACCGTCTCTTCACCGCTCGCGACTCGCTCGGCGATCGCCCGCGCGACGTCCGGCATTTGCGCGGCGATCGACAGGGCGCCGATGTGATGCAAGAGACCGGCCGTGAAGGCGACCTGTCGAGACGCCTCGTCGCGCAACAGGCGTTGAGCGAGCCGTGCGGTCAGCAGGGCCGAGCGCTGCGCGCGCTCGATCTGCTCTGCGTCTCTCGGAGAAATCTCGCTGAACAGCGAGTGCGCGAGCACCAGGCTCTTCACCGTGCCGAAGCCGAGGTAGCTCACGGCCTGGGCGACGCTGCTGATCTTGCGCGGCAGCGCGAAGAACGCCGTGTTCACGAGCTGCAGCACCTTGGCCGACATGCTCACGTCCTGCTCCATCACGGCGGAAATCGACTCGATCGAGGCCTTACCGCTGGCCAGGAGCCGGTTCAGCTCCTGATACAGCTTGGGCGAGGGCGGCAAGGTCACGGCGCCTCCGAGGACGCTGCGGATCCGTTGATCGCGGAGCAACTCCTGGAGCTCGAGCGTGCGCGTCAGGGCCGCCTCCATCGCCTCCGGAGGGCAAGGCTTGGTCAGGTAGCGGTGCGCCACCCCCGCGGCGCGCATCGCCGCAGACTCGTCCATGTGTCCGGACAGCACGATCCTGGCAGCGCCGGGGCACTGCTTGGCGACGCGGGTGAGCAGCTCGGCGCCGTCCATGCGCGGCATGCGCATGTCGGAGACGACGATGTCGGCGGGCTGCCGTTCGAGCTCGGCGAGCGCGTCGCTGCCGCTCGCGGCAAACGCCATGTCCCACACCTTGCGCCGCCCGCGCAGGCTGAGCCGGAGGCCGTCCAGGATCCGTTGCTCGTCGTCTACGAAGAGGATGCGCGCCATCTGGGCTCCCGGCACGAGACCTAGGGTCCGAACGAGGGGTACTGTGGAGCGGCGTCGGCGCCGGACTCCGTGATCGCGACCGCGTGGGTCCCGTCCTCGCAGCGGAGCGGGATCCGCACCCGGAACGTGGTGCCCTCCCCGGCCTTCGACTCGAACGTCATCGTGCCTTTGTGTTTGTCGACGACGATCGCCCGCGCGATCGCGAGGCCCTGTCCGGTACCTTGACCGACCGGCTTGGTCGTGAAGAACGGCTCGAAGATCCGCCTCTGCTTCTCCAGGGGAATGCCGCAGCCGTCGTCCGCCACGTCGATCACCACGTGATCGCGATCGACGCGGGTGGAGATGCGGATCTTCCCGCGGCCTCCGGACTCGGCGTGGCGAGCGCCGACGGCGTGCGCGGCGTTGACGATCAAGTTGAGGAAGACCTGATTCAACTCGCCGGCGTGGCAAGGGATCAGCGGGACGTCGCCGAGGTCGAGCTCCAGATCGGCGACGTGCTTGTACTCGCTGCGCGCGACGATCACCGTGCTGTTGAGACCGCGGTTGAGGTCGGCCAGCACCATCGCCCGCTGATCCGAGCGGCCGAGGTCCTTCATCGCGGTCACGATCTCGACCACGCGGGCCACGCCCTCGCTGGTGCGGGTGAAGGCCTTCGGTAGCTCCTCGAGCAAATAGTTGATGTCCATTTCCTCGGCGAGCTTGCGGGCTCCGGCGGCTATCGCGTGCGGGTTTTCGCCTGCGTCGATCTGGTCGCACAACACCATCAGGTGGATGCCGAGCTGGAGCAGGTCCCCGCAAGCGCTCTTCAGAAAATGCACGTTGTCGCCGACGAACTGCATCGGCGTGTTGATCTCGTGCGCCACCCCCGCGGCGAGCTGCCCGACGGCGCGCAGCTTCTCGGCCTGCCGGAGCTCGAGCTCGAGCTGCTGAATCGCGGCGATATCCCGGCGATGGCGCTCGTTTTGCTCGAGCAGCTCGTGGGAGGCCACCTCCAGCGAGCGCTCGATCTGCTGCTGATAGCTCTCACGCTGCTGAAATACCGTGTCGAGCGCCTGCACGAAGCGCTCGAAGGCCTCGGTCTTCGGCGGATCAGCGTCGAAGAAGCCCGCGAGCTGGCGCTCTAGCAGTTTGTGCATGGTCGCTCCTCGAGTCTCGGCCGGCCCAACATCGGGATCCTCCGGTTCCAGAGCGGCCATCCGCGTCCAGTTCTTGAGGGATGGAAAGTGCCCACGATGTGTGTGCAGGGCGTGCGACCGGAGCGGGCTCGGCGGCGTCCGGAACTTTCGCGCGCCTCGGCAGTCTCAGGAGAACCAGGTGGTTGGCCCGATGAAGACGCTCGTTTTGCGGCGCTTTGGCGCTTGTGTGCTGGTCACGGTTTTCGGCTGCGGGCCCTCTCCCGCGCAAACGACCCGAGCTGCCGTCCCAGCGCCGGCTCGGGCAGCACCCACGGCTGCC
>JALYWZ010000540.1 GCA_030852505.1 Myxococcota bacterium
TCGTCAAGGCGCACCCGCAAGCGCGCACCGCCGGCCTTTCTCTGGTCGCGGCGCTGCGGGAGGCCGGCGCCTACGATCGCGCGCTCGAGCAGGCGCACCAGCTGTTGATCAAGCGCTCGAGCGACGCCAACGCGCTCTCCGAGCTCGCGCTCACGCACCTCGCGAAGGGCGAGGTCGATACCGCGGAGCTGTTGATCGGAGAGGCGCGCAAGGCGGACCCGAACAGCGCCCGCGCCGAGCGCACGGCGGGCCTGATCGCGCTGAAGAAGGGCGATGACGCCGAGGCATTCCGTCATTTCAGCAAGGCGAGCGAGCTCGATCCGAGCGACACCACCGCGCGTCTCAACATCGGCACGGTGATGTTGCAAGCGGGCGTCTACGACAAGGCGCGGCAGCAGTTCGAGGCGGTGACGGAGGTGAACCCGGACGACGTGCCTGCTCTGCTCGGCCTGGCCGCCGCGCGACGCGGACTCGCCAAGAAGGACGACACGGCTGCGCTCAGCGAGGTCGAGTCGCTGCTCGAGCGGGCGCTCGATAAACAGCCGAACAATCTGTCTGCGACCTTCAACCTCGGCGTGCTGTACGCGGACTATCTGAAGCGACCGAACGAGGCGCGACCGCTGTTCGAACGCTTCCTGGCCGAGGCTCCCAAGACTCACCCGGGCCGCGCCGAGGCCGAGCGCTTCTTGTCCGCGCAGAAGCGTTGACCGGCGAAAGCGCTCGTCTCAAATTGAGACGCTGGTTTCGCCCGCGTCTTCGAGCGTCGCCAAAACCCCCTTCGGAGCGAGAGGTTAGCCTCAGCGTGAGTAGGCCCGGTGGGCACTTTTACTTATATATCGTACCTTTCGATACATGCTCCGGCGCGGCGGTTTCTATCGGGTTCGGGTGTCGATCCTGCTCACGCTGCTCGCCGTCGTCTGTTTGTGGGCTTGCTACGACGTTCGGGCGCGCAAGGCGCGCACCGAGTGGTCGCAGCCGATCCGCGTCGGGTTGGTGTTGCTCGAACGCGGCAACGTCGAACCGAAGGCGCTGCCCTCGCTGATCAGCCGAGCGGTGGCGCTCGAGGAACGGCTCGCCGAGGAGTACGCGCGCTACCAACCCGGGCGCCCGCGCATGATCGAGATCGTTCCGATCGGTCCGGTGCGCGTCGAGTCCTTGCCGCCGAGCGATCCGGGAGAGACCTTCTTCGAGCGCGTCGTGCATGCGTACCGGCTGTGGCGCTACACCGCAGCGGTCGATCGCGCCGCCTCGGTGCCGACGCACCGCTTCGATTCCCGGATTTACCTGGTGGCCGAGCCGCCGCAGAGCTCGAGCGCGTCGCACGTCGAGGGCTTCAGTGAAGAAGGCGGGCGCGTCGGCGTGACGCACGTGGAGCTCGACGCGACCACCGTCGACCTCGCGTTGTTCGTCGTGGCCCACGAGCTCTTGCACACGCTCGGCGCGAGCGACAAATACGACGCGACCGGGCGCACGCGCTTCCCCGAGGGGCTGCCGGAGCCCGAGCGCTCGCCGCTCTTTCCGCAACCGGGCGCCGAGGTGATGGCGCGAAATCGCGTGATTTCCGCGACCGATGAGCGGCCTCCCGAGAGCTTGAGCGAGCTCATCGTGGGCCGCTCTACGGCGCAGGAGATCGGTTGGGTGGACTGAGCCCGCCCGCCTCGAGCGCTCGAGCGGCGCGTTCCACGAGCTCGTCGAGCGGCAACACCGCCGGCACCCGGATCGCGGGATCCGGCGGCTCTAGATCGGCGAACTGACCCCGGAGCACGCGGTCGTAGTCGCGGATGATCGCGTGCTCGCCCTTGCGCGCCTCGAGCCGCGCGGCGGCCTGCTCGGGCGTGATCTCGAGGAACACGATGCGGCCTTCGCTCACCCGCGAGAACAAGAGCTCGCGGTACTTCTGCTTCAGGGCGGAGCACGCCAACACCGCGCCGCCGGTCTTCTCCCAGTCGACCGCCGCCGCCGCCATCAGCTCGAGCCAGGGCTGCCGATCGTCGTCGTTCAGCGCCTCGTTCCTGGCCATCTTTCGACGGTTGGATTCGGGATGGAAATCGTCCGCGTCGTGAAATGGCAGGCTGAGGCGCTCTGCCAGGCGCTGGCCGACGGTGCTCTTGCCCGCGGCCGTGACTCCCATCACCAGAACCAGCATCACTGGATGGGCGAGCAGCGCAGGCGCGGGCCTTTGCCGTGGTGCAAGCAGACACAGCGATTAAACCGCATGGCCGAGAATCTAGCTCAGAAGTTTCCGCTGGTTCTACGCGGAGATTCGAGCTCAGAAGCTCGGGAGGGCTCGCGTCGAATGCCAACCGAGTTGACCTGACGGCCCGACGTTGCAACGCTCGCCCGATGCCCCGGTCGAGAACCACGATCTGCGGCTGGGTTGCCCTGGTCGCGGCCTTGCTGGGCCTGGTGTTCGCGGGCCTGTCGACGCTCGACTACGCGGCGCACCTCGATCGCGGCCTGCACGACGTCCACTGCAGCTTCATTCCAGGTGCCAAGCCGACCTCCGACGGGGAAGCCTGCCGCGCGGCGATGTACAGCCCGTACTCCGCGCTGCTCAAGGACAGCCGCTGGGGCGGTATCCCGATCTCGCTGTTCGCGCTCGGAGCCTTCACCTTTTACCTGGGCTTCGCCGCCTATCTGCTGCTCGGTGGCCGGACGGCCTCGCGCCGCGCGCTCGGGTTCTTCGGGATCGTCAGCTTCGCGCCGCTGACGGTGTCGGTCGCGATGTTCGTGATCAGCCTGACCAAGCTCGGGCAGGTTTGTAAGACCTGCGCCGGCATCTATTCGGCGTCCGTGCTGCTGGCGATCGCCGGCGCATTCGCGATCACCTCGTTGCGCTCTGTCGAGCCGCGGCGGCCGTCGCACTGGCTGATGCCGCTCATCTGGTTGGTCGGTCTGGGCCTCGCCACGCTCGTCCCGGCAGTCGTGTATGCGGCCTCGGTGCCGGATCATCGGCCGTTCTTGACCCGCTGCGGCGAGCTCCAGCAAGCCAAACCGAAGCAGGGGGAGCTCGTGTCGCTGCGCGGGGCGCGGCCGGCGCAGACCGCGCTGTTCTTCGAGGACCCGCTCTGCCCCACCTGCAAGGCGTTCCACGAGCGGCTCGCGGCCGAGCGCGTGCTCGAGCGCCTCGACGCGGAGCTCGCGTTGTTCCCGCTCGACAACGAGTGCAACTGGATGCTGGATTCGCCGCTCCACCCAGGCGCCTGCATCGTCTCGAAAGCGGTGCTGTGCGGGGGCGATCAGGCTCGCCTCGTGCTGGAGTGGGTCTACGAAAATCAGGAGAGCGTGGCCAACGCGGGTAAATCCGGCCCGCCGGCGCTGAAGGCGCTGCTCCGCCAGCGCTTCGGTGACAACCTGGCTCGCTGCATCGACGACCGGAAGACCGAAACCCGTCTCAACAATCATCTGCATTTCGCTTCGGACAACGGCATCCCCGTGTCGACCCCGCAGATGTACCTGGGCAAGCGCCGGATCTGTGACGAGGACACGGACATCGGCCTCCGCTACACGCTGAACCAGCTCGCCCCGGAGGTGCTGAGATGAATGACGAGCCCGAAGCGCGGGGCCCTTCGGCCGGCGTCGCAGGCCTGGTCGGGATCGGCGTTGCGCTGTTGTCCTTGACGGGAGTGGCGCTGGCCGTGCGCTCGGAGGTCAATCAGGCGACGGAGCGGCTGCTCGCGCCGCAAGCCGAGCGCCCGAAGGTGGCGAAGGCCGATAACGCCGAGGTGGCTTATTGCACGCCGCGCTTCAAGGAAGTGCTCGAGCGGGTGTTGCACTCCTGCGGGCTCGCGGCCGACGAGACGCGCCGCGGCTGCAAGCCGGCCGACGTCAAGACCTTCGCCAGCATCGACGACAAGGATTTCAACGAGCTCTTCACGCCGCTCCGCGAGCGCGGCGGGGTGCTGTTGTTCGACGAGAACCTGCACGAGCTCGACGAGGCGGGAAAGAAGCTGCTCGAGGACAAGTGGTTCGCGAGGAAGGGCGCCCGCTACTTCTTCGTGGTGGCCCGCGCTTCGAAGACCGGCACGCAGACCAAGAACCGCGCGCTGTCGCACCGCCGCGCCAACTCGGTGATGTATCACCTCAAGGAAGTCGGCCAGGATCCGGAGCTCGAGAAAAAGGTGGGCCTCTTGTGGCTCGGCAACGAGTTCGCCCAGCTCTCCAAGGAGTACTGTTCCTGGCAGACCTCGCGGCCCGACCAGAAATGCGACGAGCAAGCCATCAACCGGAGTGCCTTCATCTCATGGGTCGATTGCCGGCTGTGAACGCCGCTGTCTTCCTCGCCCTCGCCAGCCTGAGCTTGCTCGGCTGCGAGGAGTCGCATCCACCCGCGGTGACCCGCGAGCGGAGCCAGGCCATCGCTGCGACGGCCCCACCCGCAGGGGTGACGAG
>JALYWZ010000085.1 GCA_030852505.1 Myxococcota bacterium
GTCCGAGAGCCCGCGCCGAAAGCACCGCCCGTGGCGAGCAGCGCTCCGGCGCCGAAAGCCGCGGCAGCGAAGGCGCCCGAGCCCGAGCCCGACGACGCGCCGCGCCTCTACGCCAAGAGCCGCTTCGTCTGGGTCTGGCCGGAGCCGAACGCGGGCAAGCAATGGATCGGCTTCTTGTGGACGGGCAGCTCCGTACGGCTCAAGAGCACGAAGCCGCGGCCGGGCCCGGGCTGCAAGAGCTTCTACGAAATCGAGCCCTACGGTTTCGTGTGCGTGGACGAACGCAAGGCCACGCTCGACGCGAACGATCCCGTGTACCGCGCGCTCGCGCCCTTTTCGCCCAAGGTGGACCGGCCCGAGCCGCACCGCTACGGCGAGTCGATCGGACTGCCACGCTATTTCGCGACGCCGACGCCGGAGCTGCAGCGACAGCGCGAGCGGGATCTGACGTCGCACCTCCGCGACGTGGCAGCGGCTCGCGAAGGCAACGTCTCGAAGCGGCTCGCAGGCGTCGACCTGACGCTGACGGGCGGTGAGCCGCCGGAGCTACCCGAGCTCCCGAGCGGCTTCTTCGAAAACAGGAGGCAGCTCTTGCCGCGCTCGACCGTCGCGTTCAGCACCGAAGCGCGCTTCGGCGATCGCACGTTCTTGCTCGGCGCCGACTACGCCTGGGTACCGAAGGACCGCGTCGTCCCCTATCCGCCGATTTCGTTCCATGGCCTGAAGCTCGACCAGGACGCGACGCTGCCGCTGGCCTTCTTCCGCGGGAAAGACCGCCCCAAGTACGAACGCTCCGGCGACACCTTCACTCCTACGGGTGAGACGTTCGCGCGCCTCGCCTGGGTCGGGCTCACGGGGGAGAGCGTGCGAAAGGACAAGGAGCGCTACCTCGAGACGAAGGAAGCCGGCGTCTGGATCAAGGAGAGCGAGGCGGTCGTCCCGCGCCCGAAGGAAAAGACGCCGTGGGGTGCGGCGGTCGGCGAGCCCGATACCACGGGTCGCGCCCACGGCCGTGGCAGTTGGATCGAGGTGGCGATCGACGGAGGCTGGATGATCGCCTACGAGGGCACCCGACCGGTCTACGTGACCATGATGTCACCGGGCCGCGGCGGCGCGGCCTTGCCCGACGAGAACCCGCTGGATCGCAGCGCGACGCCGACCGGCACCTACTCGATCACGGGCAAGCTCAAGACCGCGACCATGGAAGCGCCGGGCGAGTACATCCACTCCGACGTCCCATACGCGCAGAACATCACCGGGCCCTACGCGTTTCACGCCGCCTACTGGCACGACAACTGGGGCAAGCCCCAGAGCGGCGGCTGCATCAACCTTTCACCGGTCGACGCCAAGTGGCTGTTCGAGTTCACGGAGCCCAAGGTGCCCGAAGGCTGGCACGCGATGCGCCTCTTGACCTCGAAGCACACGCCGACCGTCGTCGTGCTGCACCGCTAGCGCGCGCCTTCTGCGTTCACTTGCCGGCGAGCTTGACGTCGACCCAGACGGCGAGGGCGAGCACCACGCCGCGCGCGATGAACTTCACCTCGGGGGAGACGGCCATCAGCGTGAGGCCGTTGAGCAGCGTGGCCATGATCAGCGCGCCGAAGATCACGCCGGGGACCGTGCCGCGGCCGCCGCGCAGGCTGGCGCCGCCGATCACACAAGCCGCGACCGCGTCGAGCTCCATCAAGCTGCCCACGGTCGAGGTCGAAGCGCCGGAGTAGGCGGTCTGCATGAAGCCGCCGAGCGCCACGATCACGCCCATCAGGGCGAAGGCGCCGATCACGATGCGCTGGATCGGCACGCCGGAGATCAGCGCCGCCTCTTCGTTGCCGCCCACGGCGTACAGGTAGCGGCCGAACGGCGTGTGCTGCGTGAGGACGTGGATCGCGTAGGCCACGCCGCCGAGGATCACCGCCGCGAGCGGCAAGCCGCGGTACTGGTGCATGATCAGGACCAGCAGCAGCGCGCCCTGGGCCGCGACGAACAGCTTCAAGAACAGGATCTCCCTGTCGTCGACCTGGAAACCGAAGCGCTGGCGGCGGGCGCGGCCGTTGAGCTCGGCCAAGACCATCAGACCGACCACGACCACGGCCAGTGATACGCCGACCACGGGCGGCAGGTAATAGGTCGTGAGCAGCGAGTAGATGTTCTCTTTTCCGCCCTCGACCACGGGGATGGTTTGGTTCCGGATCACGAGCCAGTGCAGGCCCTTGAACACGAGCAGGCCGCCGAGCGTGATGATGAACGCCGGTATCCGCTGGCGCACGATCAGCGCGCCCATCGCCGCCCAGACCGCGATCGCCATCACGACCGCCACCAAGAGCGCGATCGGTGCGGGCCAGCGTGAATCGAAGACCAGCACGGCCGCGACCGCGCCCGTCAGGCCGACGCCGCTGCCGGCCGACAGATCGATGTGCCCGGGCAGGAGCACGATCAACATGCCGAGCGCCAGGATCGCCGTGACGCTGAGCTCGATCGAGAGCAACGACAGGTTGCGCGCCGACAAGAACACCGGCTGCTTGAATGCGAAGAAGGCGCTGATCGCGATCAGCGCGATCACCATCGAGAAATTACGGAGAGAGATGCGGTCGGACATCGTTGACCCGGATCAGAGCGCGGCCTCGGCCGGCGACTTGACTTTCAGCTTGCCCAGAGCCGCCGCGAGCAGGCGCTCCTGAGTGACTTCGTTGGGCATGAACGGGCCGCTTGCCTGGCCCTCGTGCAGCATGATGATCCGGTCGCTCATACCGATGAGCTCCGGGAGTTCGCTCGAGACCAGGATCACCGCCGTGCCCTCCGAGCTGATGCGGTTGACGATGTTGTAGACCTCGAGCTTGGCGCCCACGTCGATACCGCGGGTGGGCTCGTCGAGCATGAGCAGCTTCGGCTTGGTGTTGAGCGCCTTGCCCAGCACCACCTTCTGCTGATTGCCGCCGGAGAGCGAGCCGACCGGGGTCTCCAGATCGGGCGCTTTGATGCGCAGCTCCTTGAACAGCTGCTGGCTGATGGTGTTCTCGCGCGGGGCGTCGATCAGGCCGTTGCGGGTCACCGAGGCGAGGCTCGACAGGGTCAGGTGATAGCCGATGCTGGCGCCGAGGATCAGGCCGAAGCGCTTGCGATCTTCGGAGACGAGCGCCATGCCCGCCTGCAGCACCTGCTGCGGGGTCATGCGCGGCGAGAGCTCTTGCCCGAGCAGGCGCACCTCGCCGCTCTTGCGCTCGCCCCAGGCGCCGAACAGGTGCATCAAGAGCTCGCTGCGACCGGCGCCCATCAGGCCACCGATGCCGAGCACCTCGCCAGCACGCACCTCGAAGCTCAGATCCTTGAGGAACGCCGGCGCGCCCTTCTTCGGCGCCACGGACAGGTTCTTCACCTCGAGCTTCACGTCCCCCGCCGTGACGGCGCGTCGCGGGAAGAGATCGGTGATCTCGCGGCCGACCATGTGCCGGATCACCTCTTTCTCGTTGGTCTGCTTGGCGTCGAGCGTGATGATGCTCTGGCCGTCGCGCAGCACCGTGATCCGGTCGGAGATCGCGAACACCTCGTCGAGCTTGTGCGAGATGTAGATGCAGGAAATGCCGTCCGCGCGGTAGCGCTTCACGAGCTCGAGCAGCGCGATCACCTCCTGGTCGGTGAGCGCGGCGGTCGGCTCGTCCAGGATCAAAATCTTGCTCTTTTTGCCGATGGCGCGCGCGATCTCGACCAGCTGCCGCTGCCCGACGCCGAGCTCGCCGATCGGAGTGACCGGGTCGAGGTCGATCTTGGCCTCTGCCAGGATCTCCTTGGCGCGCTGGTAGAGCGCGTTCCAGTCGATCAGGCCGCCGCGCTTCGGCGCGTTACCGAGCAGCAGGTTCTCGGCGACCGTCATCTCAGGCACGAGCGCGAGCTCCTGATAGATCACGGCGATGCCGGACGCGCTCGAGTCCCCGGGCGCCAGGAACTGGGCGGGGCGGCCCTCCATCAGGATCTCGCCCTCGTAGCTGCCATACGGATGAAGGCCGCCGAGCAGCTTGATCAGCGTGCTCTTGCCGGCGCCGTTCTCACCGCACAGCGAGTGGACCTCGCCCTTGCCGAGCTCGAAATTGACGGACTTCAGCGCCGTGACGCCGCCGAAGCGCTTCGTCAGGTTGCGCGTAACTAAGAGCGGCGCGCTCATGGCTTGGCGGGAGCGGCGGGCTTCGGCGGGCGCTTGTCCTCGGGGATGCCGCGATAAACTTCGTCGAACGGGTGGAAGCCGTCCTTGATGACGGTATCCACCATGTTCTCCTTGGTCACGGTCACCACCTCGTTCAGAACCGAGGGCACCTCGCGCTTGCCGTTGTTGACGGTCTGCTTGGCGATGATGATCTCGTGCTTCGCGAGCTTGACCGCGAGCTCCGCCGCGCTGCCCGCGAGCAGCGCCAGGGGCTTGTAGATCGACATCGACTGGGTGCCGTTGACGATACGCTGGGCCGCCACGAGCTCGGCATCCTGGCCGGTCACGATCTTCTTCCCGGCCAGCCCCTCTTCGGTGAGCGCCTGGATCGCGCCGCCGGCGGTGCCGTCGTTGCTGGCCAGAACTGCGTCGAAATCACTGCCCTTGGCCGTGATCGCCGCGTTCATGATGCGCTTGGCGTTCTCGGGCTTCCAGTCGTCGGCCCAGTCTTCGTGCACGACCACGATGTCGCCGCGATCGATGTACGGCTTGAGCACGTTGTCCTGCCCCTTCTTGAACAGGAACGCGTTGTTGTCGGTCTTCGAGCCGTAGATCCGGACGATCTTGCCCTTGCCGGGGGTCGGCAGGTGATCGATCACGTATTTCGCCTGCAGCTCGCCGACCCGCACGTTGTCGAAGCTCACGTACAGGTCCAGATCGCTGTCGGTGATCAACCGGTCGTAGGCGATGACCGGGATGTTGGCCTGGTGCGCCATGTTCACGGCCTTGGCCATCGCCTTGCCGTCGTGGGGCACGATCACGAGCGCGTTCACCTTGTTGGTGATGAGCTTCTCGACGTCGCTGATCTGCACCGTGTCGTCGCTGTTGGCGGAGAGGTCGATCACCTCGCCGCCGAGCTCCTTCACGCGCCGGACGAACAGATCCCGGTCGGCCTGCCAGCGCGCTTCCTTCAGCGTGTCGAGGCTCAGACCAATCAGTATTTTCCCGGTCGAACTAGTTTCCTTTTCGCCTCCACCGCGCGCGAGGACCAGGCCGATCGCGGCGGAAAGGATGAAGGAGGCTACGACCAAAACGATGCGCACGTTCATGACTACACGCGTTCAAACAGAGGACGTCCGGTCACCCGATCCGCAAGCGGGGGGCGATGGGGGCGGAGGGGGGACCCTCAGGGCGCCCGAGAGTACAGGAGGCGCGCACGAATTCAAGCGATGGGGCAAGACTATTTACAAGCCGCACCCGGCTGGTCAGCGCGGCCCCACCGCGAGCTGGCCGGCCCCTCACTCGGTCGTGAAGCGCAGCACCATCGTGTGGCGATAGGTCTGCCCCGGCTCCAGGATCACCTGCTTCTGCCAGGCCGGCACGCCGATCGCGTTCGGGAACTTCTGGGTCTCGAGGCAGAAGGCGCCGTGTCGCGAGTAGATCGCTCCGCCCTTGCCGGTCTGCCCGTTCAAATAGTTCCCGGTGTAGAACTGCACTCCGGGCTGATTCGCTTCGAGCGTCAGCACGCGGCCGCTCTTCGGATCCTTGACCCGCGCCACCGGACGCAGCGCGCCGGCGTCGCCCCGAACCACGAAATTGTGGTCGAAACCGGGAGGATCGAGCTTGGTCGCGCCCAGATCGCGGCCGATCGGCTTCGGGGTCGTGAAGTCGAAGGCAGTGCCCTTGACCGGCTTCACCACGCCGCTCGGCACGATCGGATCGCCCGGCGTGTACTGGTCCGCCGACAGCTCGAGCACGTGCTCGGCAACCGAGCCCGCCGCGTGCCCGGACAGGTTGAAATACGAGTGGTGGGCGAGGTTCACGATCGTGGTTTTGTCCGTGACCGCGTCCATGTCGATGCGCAGCGCGCCCTGGTCGGTGAGCGTGTACACGGTCCGCGCCGTGAGCTTGCCGGGGTAGCCCTCGTCGCCGTCGGGTGAGACGTAGCTGAACACGACGGAGGGCCCCTCGGGCGTGTCCTTGGCTTCCGCCGACCAGACGACCTTGTCGAAGCCCTTGCTCCCGCCGTGCAGGTGGTTCGGCGGATTGTTGATCGCGAGCTGATAGTCCTTGCCGGCGAGCTTGAACTTGCCGTTGCGGATGCGGTTCGCGACACGGCCAACCGTGGCCCCGAAAAACTGGTTGGTAGCGCCGGAATAACCCTCAAGGGTGTCGAAACCGAGCACGATGTCGTCGAGCTTTCCGGCCCGATCGGGGACGTGCAGCTCGGTCATGGCCGCGCCGTAGGTCGAGACCTTCACCACCATCCCACTCGCGTTCGTCAGCGTATAGAGCTCCACGTTTTTTCCTTCGATGCTTCCGTAGGGTGCCTTGGCCAGCCGCGGCGTCCCCTGGTCGGTCGGCGGAGCCGCGACGGGCTCGGCCGGGGTGAGCACGGGCGCGACGGCGTCGGGGGGTCGTGCCGGTTCCGGCTCTGCAGGCGGCATCGGCGGAGGCAGCTTGGAGCCGGAGCAAGCAACGAGCAACGACAACAACACCGTGTAGTGGCGCATCAGCTAGCCCTTCCTCTTCGTCGCGTCGAGCCGGAGCTTCCGCAATTCGCGCTCGAAGCCGCCGGACAAGATGGGGAACCTGTACCAGGTCTTGGGGTCGAGGTTCTCGTCGTCCACGTGAAAAGAGGGCGCATAGCGCTCTCGCTTCCACTGATTTCGGCAAAACAGCCGGTAGAAGCGCTCCAGCCAGCCGAGCAAATCCTCCGGCGAATGGGCGGGGAATTCGAGCTTCGCGAGCTCGAGTATCTCGTGCGGCGCGCGCTTGTCGCGGATCGCGGCGCGTTCCACGAAGTCCAGCACGTCGTACGGCATGAGGTCGCCCTCGTCCGTTTGCTCCGCAGAAGGCGGGCGGAGCTCGGCCGTGGGGTGCTGAGCGTTGACCGCGGCGAGCGCCGGCAACTTGCGACCGCCGGGCCCCGTCTGCTCGAGCCAGCGCAAGAACTTGCGCAAGAAGGCCTTATCGACCCCGGCGATCGGGCTCAGGCCGCCCGCCGTGTCGCCATCCATCGTGGCGTAGCCGACCGCCGCCTCGGAGCGGTTGCTGGTGCTGAGCAAGAGCGAGCCCGACAGGTTCGCGAGCATCCACACGCTCGGTGCACGCACGCGCGCTTGTATGTTCTGCAGCGCGACGTCATCGGTCTGCCAATCGAGCTCGCGACCGAGCGCTTGCTCCACGAGCCCGCGATAGCCCACGACCAGCGCTTCGACGTCGAGCTCGAAGTGCCGCGCGCCGATGGCTTCGGCCACACTGCGGGCTGCGTCGCGCGTGACCTGCCCGCTGTGCCGCGTCGCCTGATAGGCGGTCGTCAGCAGCCTGGCCGTGAAGTCGCGGGAATTTCGGCAATTCTCCAGGCCCGACACGTGGGAAAGCCGCGCCCGCAGCCCGTCGGCTCCGAGCTCCGCGAGCGCGAACTCGCAGGCGAGCCACACGAAGCAGGCCACCGCCGCGGAGTCCGCCCCGCCGCTCAGCGACACCACGAAGCCGCCCGCTCGGCTCTTCCGCAGGTAATCGAAGAGCGCGAGCGGGATCGCACGCGCGAGCTCCTCTTCGCGCACCTTGGTCGGATCGTAGCTCTCCGGGACCCGGGCTTCGCGGGCAGCCGACGCCGGCGGGTAGCTGAAATCAGCGCGAACGCACTCGTCGGGGCTCGACGTCACGTCCGGTGAATAGCTCGAGACCCAGGCCTGATCGGTGCGTCCGAGCTCGATGTCGACGGTGGCTGCGACCAGCTCCACCTCCGCGTAGCTGAAGCGCCGCGCCTCGGCCACCAGCTGGCCGCGTGAGGCGATCAGCGCGTCGCCGTCGTAGATGGCGCGTCCCGCCTCGTTGCCGACGAGGTTCGCGTACACGTAGGTGACGCCGAACGCGCGCGACCCCTCCAGCACCAAGCGCCGGCGGATCGCATATTTTCCGAAGGCGAAGTGGCTGGCGCTCGGGTTCAGGATCACATCGACGGCGCGGCTCGCGAGGGCGGCGCCCGAGCGCTGTGCCGTCCAGGCATCCTCACAGATCTCGAAGCCGATCTTGATGCCGCCGACGTCGAAGTGAATGTCACCGAGCGGGAGCTCGCGCCCCGAAACCAAGACCTTCGTGCGCTTGCCCACGGGCCACGGCTTGAACCAGCGTGGCTCGTAGTGAATGCCGTCCCCCGCGAGCGCCTGCTTGGCGACGAACCCGAGCAGGCGCCCGTCCGCGAGCAGCGCGCAGGCGTTGAACACGGCCTTGTGGTGGCGCAGCGGCAGGCCCACGCTCACGACCAGCCCGCGCGTCTCCGGCAAGAGCTCGTCCAGGATCTCGAGCGCGAGCTTCTCGGTGTTGGGTGAGAGAAACGCGTCTTCGCAGCCATACCCGGTGATGCACAGCTCGGGCAAACACAGGATGCCGACGCCGTCCGCGCGAGCCTTCTGGATCGCCTCGAGAATGCGCGCCGCGTTCCCCTCCCAGTCGAGCGGCGTCTGATTCAGGGTGGCAGCGGCTACGCGGACCAGCTTCACGACCCGACGACCCTAGCGCAGCAGCGCTGCTACGTCGTGGGCCGGCAAAATACGGGGGAATTCAACAGGAAGCCGGGAAGACAAGAAGGGATTTTTTTGGGTTGGCAAGACCCGAACCGGAGACTGGTCTCGAGCCTTACGTCCGCTCCGCAGCGCCCGCTCTCAGCGGAACAACAAAAATTCTGAACTTCCTGTCTTCCCGCCTTCCTGTTGTTTCTCTCCCAGCGCTCTCAGCGCAGGCGGATCTTGGGCTTTGGGGGGTTTTGCATGGCGTCGCCGAGGAAGAAGCTCGGGTGCGGCGGCTGGTTGTAGGCGGTCTGCTCGGAGCTCACCTGCATGCGGTATTGCGGGTCGTGCATCAGCGTGAACAGGCGGCGCTTGGTGACGGCCGTGGTCGTGAAGATGCGAAGCTCGTTGCTGGTCGGGGTACGCCAGATGATTTCTTCGCGCCAGTCGCCGAACAGGTCGGCGGTCAGCGTGGGCGTGGCCTTGGTGTAGTTGTTCGACATGCAGGCGCTGCAGCCGAAGATTTCCTTGCCGTCACCCTTGCGGATGCTGGTGTTGTCTTCGAGCTCGCGTAGCTCGTCCGCATCCCACCACAACAGGAAATTGATCGCGCTCGGCTTGCTGCCGATGTTCGCGCCGCTGCTCGCGCTGCGCAGGCTTTCGTCGCTCGCCGACCAGAACTCGGCGCCTGCGTTCTGGGCGAGGATGTCGCCGGCCACGCCGCGGCCGTTGTCGGAGCCGGTCACGCCGGAAGAATGCAGGATCTGGCAGGTCTTCCCGTCGCGGATGTCCCAGGTTTCCTGGCTCTTGTCCTCGTGCGGCATGAACACCTCCAGTCCCGGGCGCGTGGTCACGAAATCCCCGACGTGCAGGGCGTCACCGTGGCCGAGCCCGGTCGAGCAACCGAAGCTGCCGTTGCTCTGGATCATGGCCGCGCCGTAGACGATCTCCTGCGCGTCGTCGCCGTCGACGTCCGCGACGACCATGCTGTGTGAGCCCTGGCCGGCCAGCGCCGACGAGCCCTGGTTTTTGCTGTCGGCGGTCCAGATCCGCTCGAGCTTGCCGTCGCGGTAGTTCCAGGCGGTGACCGTGGCGCGCGTGTAATAACCGCGCGCCATCAGCAGGCTGGGACGCCCGGAGCCCTTGCCGTCGCCGCCCGTGTCGCTCACGTAGCCGACGCTGGCGAGGAAGCGGTCGACGCGGTTGCCGTACTCGTCCCCCCAATCGCTCGCCTTGCCGCGCGCGATCTCGAAGGTTTCGGTCGCGAGCTCGACGCCCGTCGCGCCGTCGAAGACGGTCAAGTACTCGGGGCCCGACAGCACGTAGCCGTCGGCGTTCCGGTAATCCATGCTGTCGTTGTCGGTCGCCGCGGGACCACGGCTCAGATACTGGCCGGTCGCGTCGCGCGTGCCCGGAGCAGTGCGCAGCGCGACCTCGGCGCGCCCGTCACCGTCGAGGTCGTAGACCAAAAATTGCGTGTAGTGCGCGCCCGCACGCACGTTCGGCCCCAGATTCATGCGCCAGAGCCGGGTGCCGTTCAGCTTGTAGCAGTCGAGGTAGACGGGCCCGGTGTGGCCGGCCTTGGAGTTGTCTTGCGCGTTCGACGGCTCCCAGATCACGACGATCTCGTACTGTCCGTCCCCGTCGACGTCGCCGGGGCTGCCGTCGCTCACGCTGCCGCTCGATTGCCGCACCGTGGCCGTGTCGTACGTGTAGCTCTCACCCTTCGGGTTGGTTCCGGCTGGCGGCGGCGCGAGCGGGATCGACAGGTAATCCTTGGCCCAGGGCGTGACACCAGCGGATTTCGGGCACTCCGTGCCGCCGATCACCGCGCTCACCTCGTACGAGGCTGCGGCGGGCGCGCCCTTGTCGAGGTAGTTCGTGCTGTCCGTGACGGTCGCGACCTTTTCGCCGTCGCGATACAGGTTGTAAGCCACTCGCTCCGGCGCGTCCGGGTCGTACTCCCAGCCGAGCATGCGCCAACCGACGTAGTTGCCGTCGCCGCTGCGAACCGCGACCAGCCCGCGATCCAGATCTTCCATCAAGAAGTGGCCGCTCGCGGAGCTCGACACACA
>JALYWZ010000541.1 GCA_030852505.1 Myxococcota bacterium
AGCCGCGGCGCCGCGACCGGCTCGGGTGAGGTCGCCATGCACGTGAGGCGCACGGCGGCCGCCAGAGCCTGTTCGGGATCGGGCGCCTTTCCGCTGAGCAGCTGCCCGAGCTTCTCGGCGGCCGCTCCTGCGAGCTTCTTCACCGAAGCCGCGAGCTCGACGCCGGACCGGCCTGCCTCGACCGCCCGCAGTCCGTCACGCAGGAGCTCGAGCTCGTCGGTGTCGGCGACGGATGCCTGAACCAGACTGACGGCGATCTCGCCGAGAGGATCCGGGTGAAGCGGCTGTGTCGTCATGGCTGCTCGCTCGAGGCTCGGGCTTGGGTGGTTCAGAAGGTGCCGAGCAACGCCTCGTCATCGTCGCCGAACGGGATCAGGTCGCGACCCGCGGCGTGGCCTGCACCGCCCGAGCTGCCGTTCGCGGCGCGCTTCGGCGCCTGCGCGACGACTGCGGGAGCCGTGAAGCGCCCGGTCGCGCGCTTCTTGGCGACCGGCTTCTGGATCGACACGACCTGGCCGCCGAGCTGGAACTGGCCCGTGAGCGTGCGCAGGTTCTCGGCCTGAGCCGACAGCTCTTCGGCTGCAGCGGCGGTTTCTTCCGTGGCAGCGGCGCTCTGCTGCGTCTCGCGCGAGACCGTGTTCACGCCCTTGTTGATGCGAGCCACGCTGTCGTGCTGCTGTTGCGAGGACTCGGCGATCTCGGCGATCACGTCCACCACCTTCTTCACCTGCTTGCCGATGGCTTCGAAGGCGACGCTGGCTTCCTTGTTGATGGTCACGCCTTCTTCGGCCTTCTTCAGCGAACGCTCGATGACCTCGGTCGTGTTCTTGGCAGCCTCGGCGCTGCGCATCGCGAGTGAGCGCACCTCCTCGGCCACGACCGCGAAGCCGCGGCCCGCGTCGCCGGCGCGCGCGGCTTCGACCGCGGCGTTGAGGGCGAGCAGGTTGGTCTGGAACGCGATCTCGTCGATGGTCTTGATGATCTTGGCCGTCTCGTCGGCGGCTTCCTTGATGCTCTCCACGGCGCTCGACAGCCGGCTCATGCTGGCCGAGCCCTGGTCGGCGATGGTGGCCGCGCCCTGGGCGTGGCCGCGCGACTCCTGCGCGTTCGCGGCGTTCTGCTTGCTCATCGAGGTGATCTCCTCGAGCGTGCTCAGCACCTCTTCGATCGACGCGGCCTGCGAGGACGCGCCGCGCGCGACCTGGGCGGACGTGCTGGTGATCTGACCGGCGGCGGCTGCCACCTGGCTCGAGGCGCCCGAAACCTCCGACAGCGCGTGCTCGAGCGTCTCGAGCGCGTTGTTGGTGGCGACCTTGATCAGGTCGAAGTCACCGGCGTACTGGCCGCGCATGCGCGCGGTGAGGTCGCGGCTCTCGGCGCGCGACAGCACGTCCTTGGCCTCCTGAATCGGAGCGTTGGCGACCGCGAGCACTTCGTTCATGCCGGCCACGAGCTCGGCGAACACGCCGGACAGCCCCTCGGAGCTGCCGCGCGTCGAGAGGCGACCCTGACGCGCACCTTCGATCACGACCTGCTCGGCGCTGACCAGACGCTCGAGGCTGCCCTTCATCTCGGACAGCGCGACCGCGACGGCGGCCACCTCGTCCTTGCTCTCGATCTTCAGCGTCTGCGACAGGTCGCCGCGAGACATCGAGCGCGCCAGGTTCGCGATGTTCTCGAGCGGCTGGCGGATCAGCCGTACCGCGACATACGAGAGGAACACCAGCAACAGGCTGCCGAACACCGCGCACAGCGCGATGCCGCGGATCGCCGACGCCTCGACCTCGGCGGCTTCCGTCTGCACGCGGGTCACGTCGGCGGTGATCACGTCGCCCAACTTCTCCATGGAGCCCTCGAGCTTCTCGAAGTCCGCGAGGAACGCGTCCAGCGGCTGGAGCGCCTGCCCCTGCACCGACGCCACCGCCTCCGCGCTCTTCAGGTAGTGCTCGACCTCGGGGAGAACCTCCTTGAAGGCCTCCTGAAACGTCGGCTCATGGTCGGCGCTCACCACCTTCATGTCGTCACGGAAGCGCGCGACGTGCTCGCGCACGCCGTCCACGCCCTCCCGGTACATCTTCTCGCTCTTCTGGGCGGAGGCGAGGTGAATCAGGAGCACGTCGGCGCGCAGGCCGTCGTGCATCATGTCCGCGTCCATCTGCGCGCGCTGCACCTGGTTCATCTCGACGATGCGCTCGGCCGCGGCGGACACGACGGTGAGCTTGTGCGTGGCGAACGCGCCGAGGACCACGGTCATCGCGATCGACACGCCGCACAGGAGGAGGAGTTTGTGGAGCAGAGACAACGACTTCATCGAAAAACCTTGCTGGACTGAACGGCGCCAGAGCGCGTGTTGAGGCTCTTCCGTCGAGAGCGCCTCGCGGAAGTACGCGCCCAATCGGGCGCCCCCGTGTGAACGACCGAACGTTCTCGGAGTGAAGGGGATCCCGCGGCTGTTTCCAAATCAGTGCTTTTTGCCGCCACCAGGCCACAAAATGTATCGAGAATCGATAGATTAGCCATCGAGTTCAATCTCCCGATCTGGAACCAGACTGGGACTCAGAGCACGCGTGTAAGCCGGTGTCAGAAACTCGCGAGGAGCGCCCGACACACGGGGGCGGCCGTTTTCACGCGGCCGCAACCCGCGTTTTCACGAGTCTTTTCAGCGACGAAGGCCGGTGGGTTGGAAAGTACTGCCCCCGACCAACTCGATGACGACGCTGCGATCGTCGAGGTCGAGGCTCTGATTGTATACGGCCCTGACCTCGCCCTGCGGAAACACCACCACACCGCCGCCGGCCGCGATCCGGCGATCGACGGGCTCCGCGTCCGCGAACACGCCGTCGAAGCGGCTGACCAGAAACGCCGGCTCCAGGTCGAGCACAGCGCGGCCGTACAGACCGTGCGTGTTGGGAGTCGCGCCCGGCGCTTCGGTGCGCCTCAGCAAGTATTCTGCGCGGACGTCGAGTGGTCCGAGGATGCCAGTCAGGTCCCCGCCCGCGTAAATCAGCGGATCGACGCCGCCGTCGGCGAACGTCGAAGCCACCGAGCCGCCGACCTCGAACACACCATCGAGCTTGCCGCTGACGCGCCCGCCGACCGCGGTGAGCGGGGGCACGCTGGTCTCTTCCACGATCGGTACTTCGGGGCCGTTCACGAGGTAGGCTAGCGCCGTCCAGTGCTGCCCGACCGCGTGCGCTTGCATGCCGAGGTCGTTCCAGCCGCCGTGGGTCGCGAGCACGGCCTCGGGCGTCGAAGCCAGGCGATTGTCGACGGCAGCGTACTCGAGGTACGCGATGCCGAACGGCACGTCGAACTTGCCGAACGCCACCCCCGACTGCTGGATGGTGCGGCTCTGGAGCAGAAACCCCTCGCCTTCGCCCGCAATCCCGCAGTCCACGACGAAGGCGCCGAGCCCGAAGGCATCGTCTTCACCGCTGTAGGCGAGCGCCGTGGAAACCAGCACATAAGGCGTGAGCTTCAGTGAAGCGTCCACCTCGACCTCGCCGATACCGAAGCCGTCGGGCGCATTCTGGTAGAAGCCATAGTGGAAATCACCGAACGCCGTGAGCTCGAGCGGTAAGAGCTCGGTCTTCTCCGGTTCCTCGCCCGGGACCTCGGCAGGCTTCGGCTTTTCTGCGACCACCGCCGGCCGTTCCGGCGGTTTTTCGCTGAGCTTCGCGTCGATGCGCTCGACCGCCAGAGAGACTTCGTGAAGCGACCTCGCCGGGGCTTCCACGGGGGCGGGGGCCGGTGCAGCGAGCTTCGCGAGGTTCGCCTCGAGCTCGACGATGCGCGCTTCGCTCTTCATTTCCGCGTCGGCCACGGTGCTCGGATCGAGCCCGGCAGCGACCGCGGCTCGAATCGAGGTCAGGCGCTTCCTCTCCGCTTCGAGCTCGGCCTCGACGCGCGCGCGCTCGGCGCTGTTATCGACCGCTGCGGGAGCGGCGGGCGTGCCCACGGCGCGATTCAGCTGCTCGCGCAGGGCCTGGACCTCCTCACGCAGCGCGTCGATTTCGGGCGAGCTCGCAGCAGCTGCAGCTGACGCAGCTGGCACCGCTTGTACGACGGGCTTCGCCGCAACCGGGCGCGGCGCCACTCTCTTCTTGCTCGGTTTGTCGGCCGCTGGAGCTTTCGCGGGCGCAGGCGCAGGCTCGACCGGGGCCGGCGTCGCTTGCGCAGACGGGGGCGGCAAGGGCAGCGCGGCGGCCGAAATCGCGAACGAATTCACGACCAACAAGGCAGATGAATACCCAAGAATGGAGTGACGACTGGCACGCATGACTGAACGCTTCCTCGATGTCCCGAGCGGCCCGGCGCAACGAAAAGTTGCGCGTCGTTCGACGAATTGCTGAAGCTCCGCTCGAGCTGTCAGCGCC